>JBBRPU010000081.1:0-11581 GCA_038227545.1 Candidatus Acidiferrales bacterium | reverse complement strand
GCTGATATCCAATACCGTGGGCGTACCGGCGATTTTTCGCGCCGGGGTGGCGACCTATGAATTCTGGCTGAAGGTGGGGATCGTCTTGCTGGGAGCGCGCTTTTTACTTGGCGACGTTTTGAAACTCGGCGGCGTGAGCCTCGCGCTGGTGGCTTTGGAAATTACCGGCGCGATTGCGTTCATGACTTTTCTGGGGCGCGTATTTCATTTGAAGCCCAAGTTGACCACCCTGCTGGCGGTGGGTTCCGCGGTATGCGGCGTTAGCGCGATTATTGCCACGCAGGGCGCGATTGACGCCGACGAAGAAGATTCTTCTTTTGCCATCGCTGCGATTCTTGCGCTGGGAGCGCTGGCACTGTTCACGTTTCCCTTGATCGGGCACGCGCTGCATCTTAGCGATCACGCGTATGGATTGTGGGCCGGGCTCGCGGTGGACAATACCGCGGAAGCTTCTGCGGCGGGCGCGCTTTATTCCGACGCCGCGGGGAAGCTCGCCGTGCTCGCGAAGACGACGCGCAACGCCATGATCGGCTTTGTCGTTCTGGGTTACGCGATTTATTGGGCGGGGAAGGGCCAGGCCGAAACCGTGAAGAACAAGGCTGCGTTCCTATGGCAGAAATTTCCCAAATTTGTGTTGGGCTTTCTGCTGATTTCGGTGCTGGCTACTTATGGCGTTTTCAACAAAGAACAGATCGGCGCATTGGCCAATCTGTCGCGCTGGGCTTTCCTGCTGACGTTCGCGGGTGTCGGATTGCGGACTAATTTCCGCGAGATGCGCAAGCAAGGTTTGCGGCCATTTGCGGTGGGAGCGATCGGCGAAGTTGCGATCGCGGTGTTTACTCTAGGGCTAGTGATCGGAGCGCAGAAAATCTGGGGTTGGTAAGGGCTTTGGTTACCAGGGATTGATGCGAAGCCCCGGTGTGTTTCTGGACGCAGGGTTTTTTCGCTCAGCCTCGGCATTCCGGGATTGCCGGCCGCGTAACTACAGTCCCAACACCGTCACCAACTCCTTTACGGAGGCTGAGGATTTCTGCAGCTGGGCGTTTTCTTCCGCGGTCAGCTTGATTTGTATAATTTCTTCCACGCCTTTCGCACCCAGTTTTACCGGCACGCCGACGAACAGTCCCTGGATTCCATATTCGCCTTCCAGATAAACAGCGCAAGGCAGGATTTTCTTTTTGTCCTTGAGGATAGCCTCGACCATTTCCACCGCGGCGGCGGAAGGCGCGTAATACGCCGAGCCGGTCTTGAGCAGGTTGACGATTTCGGCGCCGCCTTTGCGAGTGCGTTCCACGATGGCGTCAATGCGTTCCTTGGGCAATAAATCCGGAAGAGGAATGCCCGCGACGGTGGAGTAGCGCGGTAGCGGCACCATGTCGTCGCCATGCCCGCCAAGCACGAAGGAGTGCACATTTTCTACGCTGACTTTGCATTCCATCGCGACAAACGTACTCATACGCGCGGAGTCCAGCACTCCAGCCATGCCCAGCACGCGATTTTTGGGGAAGCCGCTAACTTTGAAGGCGGCCTGCGCCATGGCATCCAGAGGATTGGTGACCACGATGATGATGCAGTCCGGCGAGTGCTTCACGATCTGCTCGACGACGGCTTTCACGACGTCGTAGTTGGCTTTCAGCAAATCGTCGCGGCTCATGCCGGGCTTGCGCGGGAAGCCGGCGGTAATCACCACGATGTCGCTGTCGGCGGTGCCGCTATAGTCGCCGGTGTTGGTAGAAAGTCCGGTTGCGTGCGAATCAGTGCGCGTGATGGGGCCGGACTCCATCATGTCGAGCGCTTTGCCCGCGGGCACGCCATCCAGAATGTCGGTGATAACCACGTCGGCGAGATCGGCGTCCACGATTCTTTGTGCGGTGGTGGAGCCGACAAATCCACTGCCCACGACGGTAACTTTCTTTCGCATGCCCTCAATCTCCTCGGATTAAAACTTTTGAATTAATGCGCCGCGACTGCTGCGCTGGCCATGTTTTCGATGATCGCGGAAGCGAAAGCCGAGGTGCCCAACTTGGTGGCTCCCGGCATTAATCTTTCCAGATCATAGGTGACGCGTTTCTGCTGGATGGTTTTGGCGATGCCGTCTTCGATGAGCCGCGCGGCTTCTTTCCAGCCCAGAAAATCAAACATCATCGCGCCCGACAGCATCACGGAGCTCGGATTGATCACGTCTTTGTCCGCGTATTTCGGAGCGGTACCGTGGGTGGCTTCGAAAACGCCAAAGCCGTCGCCGATATTCGAACCCGGCGCCATGCCCAGCCCGCCGATCTGCGCCGCGCAGGCGTCGGAGAGATAGTCGCCGTTCAAGTTCGAGGTGGCCAGCACGCTGTATTCGTCGGCGCGCAGCAAAACCTGCTGAAAAACAGAGTCCGCGATGCGGTCGTTGATCAGCAATTTTTTCTTCCACTGGCCTTTTCCGTGAGTGGCATAGATGGCTTCCACGGTTTGTTGCACTTCGGCATCAATGGTTTGTTTGAAGTCGCCAGTGGCTTGCTCGAGGCCCGGCTCGATGAGCGCGGCATTCTGCTCCACGCTGAGTTGCGCATTTTTGTCGAGATTGTCGAGAATCCAGCTTTCGCGCTCGGTGATAGTCTGGGCGCGAAATTCCTCACGGGCCAGATCGTAGCCCCAGTCGCGGAATCCGCCTTCCGTGAATTTCTGGATGTTGCCCTTGTGCACCAGCGTGACGCTGGGGCGATTGTTCGCCAACGCGAATTTTATGGCGCGGCGCACCAGGCGCTTGGTTCCCGTAGGAGACATCGGCTTGATGCCCACGCCCGAATCCCACCGAATCTGTTTCTTGCCGTCCTTGAGCATGTCGTGATTCAGAAATTCCAGCAGCTTTTTCGCTTCGGCGCTGCCGGATTTCCACTCAATGCCGATGTACACATCTTCAGTGTTCTCGCGAAAAATGACGATGTCCATTTTTTCCGGCTGGCGCACGGGGGAGGGAACTCCCGCGAAATAGCGCACCGGGCGCTCACAGGAATAAAGATCCAAAATTTGGCGCAAGGCCACGTTCAGTGAACGAATGCCGCCGCCCACGGGAGTGGTAAGCGGGCCTTTGATGGCGACGCGAAAATCACGAATGGCGTCTACGGTGTCATTGGGCAGCCATTCTTTAAAGGTGTTGAAGGCTTTCTCGCCCGCGAACACTTCGTACCACGCGACGTGCCGCTTGCCGGCATAGGCATGCTCCACTGCGGCGTCGAAAACGCGCCGCGAGGCCTTCCAGATATCGCGCCCGGTGCCGTCGCCCTCAATGAAGGGAATCACTGGCGTTTCCGGCACCTGCAATTCGCCTCCGGAGTACCCGATAGGCTGGCCACCTGCGGGCACCGCTTGTCCGTTGTACGAATTTTTCATGTACTCGAATCCTCCAAAAAGTGCGGCTCGCTAAGGCAGTAAAGATTTGGTGTGCATCCGCGCAGGCCTGAAAAACATATCACAACCTGAAACGGAGACATAGTTTGCGAGTGCAGGCTCACGGTGAAAAAAATGGGAGCAGCGTGGAGGCTGCTCCCGGCAACGATCGAATGCTGGAACGGTTGCGCCTAGAACTTGTTCCACAAAAACTGGTTATAAACTTCGTGGTGATACTGCACTTCGGGAACTTTCACAAACGTGCCGAGTTGACGCGAGCAGCGGTCGGCTGCAGCTTCTTTCAGGTCCGCGTAGCGGGATTTCACATCTTCGCCGAGCAGTTTAGTGGTCCAAGCTGATTTCTTGAACGCCTCAATCGCGGTGTAAATGTTGTCCGGCAGGTAGCGTTCGGCCTGCCGCAGATTCTTGATTTTCGCGGTGTCGCCTTCCAGTCCGGCGCGGAAAATGGAGTACATCACGAGATACGGATTGGCGTCCGGCGCGACGGAGCGCACTTCCACGCGAGAGCTTTTTTCGTTTCCGATAGGAATGCGAATCATGGAACCGCGATCTACGGGCGACGCTTTGATCTGATTCGGCGCCTCAAAATGAGGATCCAATCGCCGATACGCATTTACGCTGGCATTCAGCAGCAGGCAGATGTCGTTGCCATGCGTCAAAATACGATCCACAAAGGACCAGCCAAACTTGCTGAGCTTTTCTTCGCCCTTGGGATCCCAGAAAAGATTCTTGCTCCCCTTGCTAATGGAAACGTTGGTGTGCATGCCGTTTCCGTTGACACCCACAACTGGCTTAGGCAGAAAGCTGGCGGTCATTCCCATGCCGGTAGCCACCTGCCGGCAAATCAGTTTGTAGAGCTGAATCTGATCGGCGGCGGCGACCACTTCGCCATATCCATAGTTAATTTCGAACTGTGAGGGCGCCACTTCGGGGTGGTCTTTTTCGTTCTGGAATCCCATGGCGCGCTGGACTTCCGCGGTGGTGTCAATGAAAGTGCGCAGCGGATCGCCGGGAAGCGAATGATAGTAGCCGCCAGTGTTCACATAATCGAATGTGCTTGTCTCGTGATAACGCGCTTCGGCGTCCGCGCCATTGAACAAAAAGCCTTCGATTTCGTTGGCAGCGTTCAGCGTGTAGCCGTCTGATTTAAACAGTTCATTGGCAAAACCTTTGAGCACGCCGCGGATGTCCGCGCTATACGGCGAGCCATCTTTGTCAATCACTTCGCCGAACACCAGCACTTTGCCGGCGCCAAAAATATCCGAGGGCCCCCAATAGAACGCGCCCCAATCCATGGCCAGGCGCAGATCGCTTTCCCGCTGCGCGGTGAATCCGCGTATGGAAGAGCCGTCAAAAGTCAGGTTGTCCCAGCTCTTGATCAGAAATTTCTTATCATAATCCAGCATGTGCAGGCGGCCTTCGAGGTCGCTGAACAGCACGGTGACAGCTTTAATGCGCTTCTCATCGGCGAGGTACTTGATGCGGTCTTCCTGAATTTTGTGCGGCGCGACGCGGTTTTTCCGCTGCTCCTTCGCCTTCAGATTCATCTCTTCCAGTTCGTCGTAGGAATGAGTCAGAAAATTGCGAAGCTCGTTCGGCATAGTTGTCCTTAGATTAAATTGCGGGCCGATAGCGCGGAATGGCTCACGCCAGGGGCGCCGCTAGCGTATCTTGCGCTTCTTGCGATGGTCAAAACTGAAAATCCAAAGCATCAAATCAAAAAACCTAATACATGAGCGGCGGTGCTAAACCGGGAAACGCGCGGAGCTTCCTAATCGTAATACTCCTGGCCCAAGTGGGTAATCAGGTCTTCGCCCATCATCCAGCGGAGGGTGTTCTTCAGCTTCATGGACTGGATGAACAGATCATGCTCGGGGTACAGGCCCGGCGCGGTCATGGGCGACTTAAAATAAAAGCTCAGCCATTCCTGAATTCCGCGCATGCCGGCGCGTTGCGCCAGGTCCAGAAACAGCACCAGGTCCAGCACGATGGGCGCCGCAAGAATGGAATCGCGGCACAGAAAATCCACCTTGATCTGCATGGGATAACCCAGCCATCCGAAAATATCTATGTTGTCCCAGCCTTCTTTGTTGTCGCCACGCGGCGGGTAATAGTTGATGCGCACTTTGTGGTGCATTTTGCCGTAGAGCTGCGGGTACAGCTCCGGCTGCAAAATGTATTCGAGCGCGCCAAGTTTCGATTCTTCCTTGGTTTTGAACGATCCGGGGTCTTCCAGAACTTCGCCGTCGCGATTCCCGAGAATGTTGGTGGAGAACCAGCCGTCCAGGCCGAGCATGCGAGCCTTGAAAGCGGGAGCCAGGACCGTCTTGATAAGCGTCTGCCCGGTCTTGAAGTCTTTTCCCGCGATAGCCACGCGATTTTTTATGGCCAGCTGCTGAATGGCGGGAATGTCCACGCTCAAGTTTGGCGATCCGTTGGCGTAGGGTACTCCGCTGGTGACGGAGGCCCACGCGTACAGCATGGAGGGCGCGATGGACGGATGATTGGCCTTCATCCCGGCTTCAAACTTTTCCGGAGTGGAGTGCACTTCCTCGGGTTTCAAAAATGATTCGGTGGAGCCGCACCAGCAGGTGACCAGCCGCGAAACTCCGGAAGTCTTGCGAAATTTGGCAATGTCTTCTTTGAGCTGCAGCGCCAGCTCATATTTGTTTTTGGCCTTTTTGATATTAGGGCCGTCAATGAGCTTCACGAAATTGTGATCGAAAGCCGCTTTCATGGGCTTGACGGTGGAAAGAAACGTTTTCACTTTGGCGAGGTCTTGCAGATTAAGCACCCCGGCGTTGGCCGCCGACTGGTAGGCGTTATCGTTGAAAATATCCCAGCCCGCAAAAACCAGGTCGTTGAGTCCGCTAAGCGGCACGAAAGATTTGATCGAAGGAGTGCGGCCGTCGGTCCGCTTGCCGAGACGAATGGTTCCGAGTTGCGTCAAGGATCCCACCGGATTCGATTCGCCGGTGCGCACCAGCTCTACACCGGCCATGAATGTGGTGCTCACGGCGCCGAGTCCCGGGAGCAGCACACCGAGTTTCCCCTTGGCGGGAGCGATTTTTCCAGGCTTTTTCATGCCACTCCTTTTGAGTTTGCGATTGCGCAGGCAATCGCCCATGTCACGGTGCCGAGTTCACGGCAGCGCATTTGAAAACACTGTTTACTGAAGTGGTTAACGTACTCGAACAAGCGAGCAATGATGAGCGAAGCGCAGCGGTTTTGCAAATTGTCATTGCGAAAAACGAGAATGGAAGAAAGAGTTTATCGCTTCAAAACCAGTCGCTGCGATACGCGATCCACCAGCAGACTACACCGATGGGAATAGTCGCGAACAAGGCCCACCATAAGGGCAAGGCCACATCCGCCACGATGCCAAGCAGAGAAAAACTGAGCCAGAAGACTTTGCGCTGCATGCCTTCATTTTAGCTCTCGGTTACCCAGCAGTGCATGTGCGCCTTGATCTAGTCACGCGTATCCAACAACGTTTTTTCGCAAAGGGTAGATCGCGACGCACTACCCAGCGGACGCCGCATTGGATTCGCGCGGTTGCTGGATCGGCAGCGCCGCCTTGATGGTGGTGCCGGTTGCGCTGGAATCAATGTGTATGGTGCCTCCCAGCTTTTTGACGCGCTCGTACATGCCCATAAGTCCGACGCCGCCCTGGCCCTTGACCACGTCGCACAACATCTCCCGGGTCATACCGTGACCGTTATCGGAAATGGTCGTGCTGATTTGCTGCGCGGAGGCCTTCAGCTCCACGCCGGCCTTCAATCCTCCGGAGTGCCGGTGAACGTTGGTGAGTCCTTCCTGAATAATGCGGAAGAGCGCGGTCTCGATCTCCGCCGCAAAGCGCGGGAGCTCTTCAGCCAAATCCAAGCGCACGGTGATGCCGCTGCGCAACGAGAATCCTTCGACGTACCAGCGCAGCGCGGAAGCCAGCCCGAAATCGTCGAGCACCGGAGGATGCAGCAGGTAGGACATGGTGCGCACTTCTCGGATGCAGTCGCCCACAAGATCCAGCGCCTCCTGTACCAGCTGTTTGTTTCTGTCGCCGGAGGCTGCGAGTCGGCGCGCGAGTTGTCCCAGCGTCAACGCCACCGCGCTCAAGTATTGACCGGCGCTGTCGTGGAGCTCGCGCGCAATCCTACGCCGCTCCTCGTCCTGGACCTGCACGACATTCTGGCTTAGTTGCCGCAAGGCATTCTCAGCGTTGAGGCGCTCGGAGACTTCGCGGCGCAAATCCGAATTCACTTTAGTGATTTCCAGAGTACGTTGTAATACCCGGCGCTCCAGTTCTTCGCGGGCTTCATGCAACACCAGCTCGTTGCGTTCGCGCTGCTTCAATAAATCACGCACTTCATACTGACGATTCCGCGCGCGTAACGCGGAGCGAACCGCGCTGATCATGGTGGGAACGCGAATGGGACGCTCCAGCATGGTCACGTTGCCGTGCGCGCCGAACAGATAGACCAGTCCCGAGTTGACCTGCGGATCTTTTTCGTCTCCATGTGTGAGCATCAGCACGCCAATGTCAGACCACGCCGGCTGATCTTTCAGAAACTTGAACAAGCTCTCGACACCGCGCGGGAGCAGCGCCTCTTCGGCGATGATGATGGCCAGGGAATGTTCGTCCAAGGCTTGCGTAAGATTCTCGATAGAGTCGTACCAGACGCTCTGTACTCCGTCGAGTACTAGATTGCGCACCAGCAGCGGGCCATCTCTTTCAGTCGGCGCGCAGATGAGAACTTTTCCGGGTTGCATGAGCGCTCAGGGAATGGCTGCGGCGATAGCATCCGGACGATCGGGCGCTGCGAGGCAGTTTAGGAATTCTTGCCAGGCGTTCAAAAACTTTAGAATTCCAGAGAAGATAGCTTCGAACGGCGTTAAGAGCCCACCACTGCGAAGCCCGGTCAATTGGTTGGCGCCGGAGGAGTTCGTGAATAGCGAGATAACTTTGTGCCACGGGCCGTTGACTGCAGAATAAGGCGGATATGCATTCGACTTCTCAAATCCGCCGCTCTGCCGCTTGTTATGCCCGTGCTCGGTGCCATGCGCCTGAGGCATGCCGCAGTTCGCTCCCTGTTAGATTCCGCTGGCCAGCGACTTCGCCCGTGCACCATCGATATCAAAAAAGTTTTCGCCTTGCAGTAGCGCTTCCATGGCTTTTATCAGAATTTCCTCGCCACTGGATTTGCACACATATCCGTGTGCGCCACTTTTGGTGACGTCTTTGGCGAATTGTGGAGAGTTGTGCATGGTGAACAGCAAAGACTTAATCTCTGGCATGCTGCGCGAAATACGGTGCGCTACTTCCAGGCCATTGAGAATGGGCATGGACACATCCAGCACGACCAGGTCGGGTTTCAAAGATTTTGCCAGCTCAAGCGCTTCGATACCGGTGGTCGCCTCGCCACAAATTTCCCACCCTGGATGCGGCTCGATCACCGTGCGCAAGCCTTTGCGCATCATGGCGTGATCATCGGCAATGAGTATCCGAGCCTTCATTTCTGCGCCAGTCACCTATAGCAGCTGGATACATAATGGCGCGGTGGGTTCCTCCCACACATCGGTAAGTCCCTGTATTTTGAAGGGCTGAGTTCCCATTAGTACTAAAGAATGTACGGTAAGCGTCGAGTCCTGTTATCCGGATCCGCGCGGACCAGGTCGAAATGTGGAAATAAAAAAGCAGAGCGTTATCGAGGGCTCTTAACTTTGCTGCAACGCTTCAACTCCATCGCCAGGTACGCCACTACCGCAACGTTTACGAACAGCAAAGCCACCTTCATCAACGTGACGTGCTTGAAAATCTCATACAGTTCTAATGGTATGAAGGATGACGTTGCAATGATGGTGAAGTATTCCGCCCAGCGCTGGCGAAGCGCCAGGCCCACGCCTTCGGTCAACAGCATGGCGGAGTAAAAAAAGGTTCCAACGCTCAACTGCCTTAATTTGCGGTCGTCTAGATTTGTAAAACGTTCAATCAGCCCGTGAATGAAGTGATTGTTCTGATCAACGCGAAAAAAACTAATCCAGTGCTCCATCACCACGTCTAGATCTTTGTTGATTAAGTGCAGGGCGCCGAAGCCTACCGCCAGCAGCGTGAGGCCCTTCAGCAGCTTGAATGCCGCGATCAGCATCAGGCCGCGGGGATGGGTGTGGTCAGACATCGGATTCAGTCGGCGCGCGAGCGTCAGTCTTACTGGGGCGCGTTTTTATTCTTTCTTGGCGGCGAGTTCCGCCCAGCGGGCGTAGAGCCGGTCCACGTTGCGTTGCGCTTCTTCCATTGCTGAGCAGGTTGCGAGTAACCGCTGCCCGTCGCTCGCCAGCTGGGGGTCGGCGAGCTCTTCGCGCTTGGCGGAAAGTTGCGTTTCCGCTTGCGCGATGATTTCTTCCATGTTGGCAAATTCCCGCGACTCCTGGTAAGAAAGTTTTCGCCGGGTTGCGGTTTCCGCGGAAGCTTCCAATTTAGCATTTGCAGTCGCGGCGGGCGGCTTCGCGCCATTGCCGCTCGGGGCTTGCGGCAGGCGCCGCCCCGCGTTTTGTGCTTTTCTGCCGGCGGAGGCTTGTTTTCGTTGCCACGCGTCCCATTGCGAATAATCCGCGAAGCGTTCCGCGCCGCCGGTTCCATCGAAACCCAGCACGATGGTAGAAACTCGATCGAGCATGTAGCGGTCGTGAGTTACCAGCACCAGCGCGCCTTTAAATTCCAGCAAACTTTCTTCTAGGATTTCGAGCGTAGGGATATCCAGGTCGTTGGTGGGTTCGTCGAGTAAAAGCACGTCCGCTTCCTGCAGCATCAATTGAGAAATGAGCACCCGGGCGCGCTCGCCGCCAGATAGTTTGCCAACGCGCTTGTTCAAGTCTTCGGGATCGAATAAAAATCGCGCGGCCCATGCCGCCACGTGAATCACGCTGCCCTGATAAATCACCGCGTCGCTGTCGGGAGCCAGCGCGCGCCGCAGCGTCAAATCCGGATCGAGCTGCCGGCTCTGATCGAAATACACCATGCGCAAAGGTTCCGCGCGCTGAATTTTTCCCGAGGTGGGCGCCAACTCTCCGCGCAATAGCCGCAGCAAAGTAGTTTTGCCGCTGCCATTGGGTCCTACGAGTCCAACGCGCATGCCCGCGGTGATCACGAAATGCATATCTTTGAAAAGTTCGCGGCCGCCCAGCTCGCAGGTGACTCCGTCGAGAATGATCAACTGTTTCGTCTGGCGATTGGTGGCGGAAAAGTCTATGCGCGTGGTGGTGCTGCGCGTGCGCGCATTCATATCCGCGAGGTCGCCAATCAGCTCATGCGCTTTATCAATGCGCGCTTTGGATTTGGTGGTCCGCGCTTTGGGACCGCGCCGCAGCCATTCGATTTCAGTGTGCACGCGGTTGGCCAGCGCGGCTTGTTCTTTGCGCTGCGCGTGCAGGTACAGCTCTTTCGCTTCCAGGAAGGTGCTGTAATTTCCTTCCACGCGCAGCAGCCCATCGGCGTAAAGTTTGCTCAGCTCGACGACTTCGGTGGATACATTTTCCAGGAAGTAACGGTCGTGGCTAACCACCACGCACGCGAAAGGCGCGTTGCGCAACAGGCCTTCGAGCCACGCGATGCCCGCGAGGTCGAGGTGATTGGTGGGTTCGTCGAGCAGCAAAACATCCGGTTGCTGCACCAATGCTTCGGCGATGGCGAGGCGCTTGCGCCAGCCGCCGGACAACGTGGCAGCCATCACATCGCGCTCGGTGAAGCCAACGCGACCGAGTGTTTCCGCGATGCGCCCGGCTCTTTCGGCCTGCGGGACATTCGCGTCCTGCATGGATTTTTCGACCACCGAGAGAATCGTGTCACCCGCCGCGAATTCCGAAATTTGCGTAACGCAGCTCAGTCGCGTGCCTTTGCGCACGGCTACGTCTCCGGTATCTGGCCTTACGCGACCGGCCAGAATTTCGAGTAGCGTGGATTTGCCCGAGCCGTTCGGACCGATGACCCCGATGCATTCACCGCTCGATACCGTGAAGGAAATGTCGCGAAACAACGGTGTGGAGCCATACTTCTTGGAAAGTCCCTGTGCGCTGATAATCGGTGGCAAATTTCTCGCTTCTCCTGCTCTTAGTTTACCCTGCTAGCGTGCGCGCGCGGCATCATAGCGGTGCTGCCCGCGAAATACATTGCAGAATGAGCCCAGAAAAT
>JBBRPU010000080.1:0-11637 GCA_038227545.1 Candidatus Acidiferrales bacterium | reverse complement strand
GCCGTGCTTGCCGGAATAAAAGAAATCAAAGAAGTGATGGCCGTGGCGGAGCGAAAATCGCGCTCCGGCCATCGCACTATCGTGTTCGTGGACGAAGTGCACCGCTTCAACAAGGCGCAGCAGGATGCGTTTCTACCCTACGTGGAAGCGGGACACATAACGTTTATCGGCGCAACCACCGAGAATCCTTCCTTCGAAGTGATTTCTCCTTTATTGTCTCGCACCAAGGTGTATGTGCTTGCGGCTTTGCCGACGCCGCTGATCGCGGAACTTTTGCGGCGCGCTTTGCTGGATAAAGAGCATGGGCTTGGCAACGAAGTGCTGGAAGCCAGCGACGAGGTGCTGATGCGCATCGCTTCGTTCGCCAATGGCGATGCACGCTCCGCGTACAACACGCTGGAGCTTGCCGGGCGCAGCGCCATACGCGATCGCCACGGGGTGCTGTCCATCACTCCCCTGCTGCTGGAAGATATTTTGCAGCGCAAGTTTTTACGCTATGACAAAACCGGTGAAGAACATTTCAATCTGATTTCCGCGCTGCACAAATCAGTGCGCAATTCCGATCCGGATGCGGCGTTGTACTGGCTGACGCGCATGCTGGAATCGGGCGAGGACGCGCTGTACCTGGCGAGGCGGCTGGTGCGCATGGCCAGCGAGGATATCGGGCTCGCGGAGCCCGGTGCTCTGGCGGTGACGCTGGCGGCCAAGGAAGCATTTGATTTTCTCGGCGCGCCGGAAGGACACCTCGCGTTGGCGCAGGCCGCGGTTTATTTGTCGCTGGCTCCCAAATCGAATGCGCTCTATACCGCTCACGGCGAGGCGGCGGAAGACGTGGCGAAAACCGAAGCCGATCCCGTGCCGCTGCATTTGCGAAATGCGGTGACCGGACTGATGAAAAACGTGGGCTATGGCGAGGGATACAAATACGCTCACAATTTTGAAGAGAAAGTCACGGACATGACCTGCCTGACGGATAATCTTTCGGCAAGAACGTATTACAAGCCGACGGATCAGGGGTTCGAAGCGCGGTTGCGCCAGCGGCTGGACGATATTCGGAAGTTAAAAGTAAAGGCTGCGCCGAAGGATTGATGCTGCGTGCCGGGAGCGCGGCAAATATTCTCTAAGCTCTCTAACTATGGTGACGACATTCAATTCGGGTGAATTCCAGAGAAAACTCATGATCTGTCCCTGTTCGATCAGCCGTTTTCGCTGGCTTCGAAATTTGTGCGCGCTGGTGTGCGTGATTTTTGGATGCTGCCAGCTTCCGCCCGCCGCGGCGCAGGTGGTGGACTTCGAAAAGCCGCTGCAAACTATTGATGAGGATATTACCGCGTTCGCATTTGCTCCCGACGGGCGCATCGTTTATTCCGTGCGGCGCAACATGAAAACGAAGCTGTACGACTTGCAGCACGACGACATCTGGCTGCAGGAAACCAATGGCAAAAAGAAGCGTCTGTTGCTTGGAGAGAAATTCAAGGTCGGCGATAAACCGTTCAGTTACGCGGTAGATTCCTTCCGATGGTCGCCGGATGGGCACCTGATACTTGCGCGCCTTTTTGTGACCTCGGTGATAGATGAGGGCGGGAAGACGCAGGACTCCTTCATGACCGTGGCGCTCGACGACAACGGTAAAGAAGTGCGCATCAACGGCGGAGAAAATGTAATACGCGACTCTGCGGATGCCTTCTGGTTGAAAGATAACGTTACCGTGGTTTATTTAACGGAAGCGGTCAAGCCGCGCGCGTTGTTTTCGTTTCAGTATACGAACCTGAAAACGGGGCCGGCCGGAGCGGCGTTTGAGGGCCGCACATTTCTGGATGTGGACGAGATCCGCCGCACCAACGTGGCCATTGGAGTGGAGCAAGATCGCGCGCAGACGGGGCCGCCCCGGCTGCAGCGCCTCGATTTGCTTTCGCAGGACGATACGGAACTCGCCACCATTCAGAATTTCGCCGGCGGACTTTCCATTTCGCCGAGCGGCAAGAAAGCGGCGTATTACATTGATAAAGAAGTTCTGGAGATTCGAGATTTAGCCAACATCCATCGCGTGGCGCGCGTGCGCGTTGGCCAAGGAGTGTTTCACTGGTCGCCCGCTGAGAACCGCATCCTACTGAAGCGCGCGGTGGAGAAAAAAACTGCTGAGCTGGTGTGGATTGATCTTCCCGAGCCAGCGGAAATCAGTGCGGGCGTGGAAATAAAAGTTGCACAGCCGACGCCTCAGCCGATTCTGCGCGCAGTCACGTTTCGAGATTTCGCCATCTCTGACGACGGCAAGATGCTCGGAGTCATTGCTCCTGGCAAGCACAATTTGTTCGTATTTCCGCTGACGGTTAAATAGCGCTGGTGCTTACCGGCGCAGGCGGTGTTCGATAAGAATGCACGCGTCTTCGATGGCGATGAGGCCGGCGTCTCGGGCTTTCGCGGCCGCCGCAGCATGCGCGATTCCCTGCTGCATCCAGACAACTCTTGCTCCGACTGCGATAGCGCTATCCACGACCGCGGGCACGTGTTCGGAGCGGCGGAAAATATCCACGATGTCGATTTTTTGGTTTTTTGGGATGTCTTCGAGCCGCGCATAACATTTTTCGCCGAGCACTTCCGTCTCGTTCGGATTCACGGGAATGATGCGGTACCCGGCGGACTGCATATATTGAGTTACGCTGAAACTCGGGCGTCTGGGATTGGAAGACAGGCCCACCACGGCGATGGTTTTGTAGTTTTTTAGAATGTCCCCGATCACGTCGATGCTACGGGGGAAATTATCGGGGACTGATATCGTCATCAGAGAATTTCTGCGGTTCGAATAAATTGTTAGCGCGGGCCCTTGTTACGATCTGGATTGCGATTCGGGCGAAATGGCTTATTGCCGCTTCTGCCCTTCGGCGGACCTCCAGGGCGTCCCGGTTTTGCTCCATCGCGCGGACCAGCAAATCTGTTGGCGCCGCTAGGACGTGCTCCACCGGGTGCACCGCTGCGATTCGGCCGATCTGATCGCGAATCGCCGCGCGGACCAGAGAATCTGTTTCCGCCGCCAGGACGTGCTACGCCGGGTGCGCCGCTGCGATTCGGCCGATCTGATCGCGAATCGCCGCGTGGACCTGCAAATCTGTTGGCACCACCGGGGCGTGCCCCGCCGGGGGCACCGCTGCGGTTGGGCCGATCTGATCGTGAATCGCCGCGCGGCCCTGCGAATCTGCTTCCGCCACCGGGACGTGGCGCGCCTTTTCCGCCCCACTTTGGCCGTCCCGTAGAAGGGCGTCCGGTAGAAGGCCTGCCAGTCGGAGGCCGACCCGCCGGGCTGAATGGTTTGCTCGATCCGCGATTTGGAATCCACTTTGGCCGGCTCGACGGAGGTGCGTCTGACGCCGATTCCTGGTTCGGATATCCTTCGCGATCTGGCGTTGACGGCGGGCGGCTCGGCCGCGGCCCGTCCTTGCGATGGCCACCGCGATTCGTTGCCGGCGCGTAGCTCTTGTTATCCGGACGCCGCTTTTCAAAATATCTTGGAGGCGCTTGCGGCTGAGCGTGAATAACCGGATCAGTTTTTTCCGCCGCAGATTCCTGCGTGGGGACGAAAGCCGCTCGCGGTTTGGGTTTGATTTTCAGCGCGCGCCGTAAGTCAGCGACCTCTTTTTCCACCAGCAAACGATAACGGCCTTGCGGCAGGCCTTCGAGAGTCAGCGTGCCGAGTCCGATGCGTTTTAATTTTTCTACCGGGTGCCGTTCGGCAAAAAGCACGCGGCGCAGAATATCCTTCTTTGAATCCTGCAAAGTTACTTCGTACCAGAAATTTTCAGCGTGGCCGCGCGTGGCGTCCGGTTGACGCACCGTGCGGATGGTGGCCCCGGCGTTGCGTCCCAGACGTTCGAGATCGCTCATCAGCAGCCGGCCTTTGATTTTCACGTGATACGACTGCTGAAGATTGCCCCAATCTTTCAGCATCTCGGCGGCGAGATCACCATCGTTCGTCAAAAAGAGGAGGCCCATCGCGTTGTAATCCAAGCGTCCGACGGGATAAACGCGCTCAGGCAAGCCCTTCAGGCAATTCACGAGGGTCTTGCGGCCTTCTGGATCGGCCATGGTGGCGACAACTTCGGGCGGCTTATTCAACACGATGTAAACGCGGCGCTCATTGGCTTCGACCACTCTGCCGGCGGCTTCTATGCGGTCTGCGGTCGCGTCGGCTTTTGAGCCCAGCTCGGTGACAACCTGGCCGTTGACGCGCACCTGTCCGCTCAGAATCAGCTGTTCAGCGTGGCGCCGAGAGGCGATACCAGCGCGCGCGATTATTTTCTGTAGACGTTCGAGCATAATTTTGGTTTGTAACGCGTGCCGCCAAATGTGAAGAACACTCTCTTGGCGGATTATTCGCCGGCCGCAGCTCCCTTGGATTCGCCGCCGCGATCTTTGTGGCGTTTCTCGGCGGCCAGCGCCTCCGAAATTTGTACCGCTTCAGGATCCTTGGGCGCTTCGTCTATCTCACCGGCGGGCATGCCTTCGTTTGTGGCGGTCACTTCGGCGGCGATCTCTTCTTCGTGGTCGGGTTGCTTGATGGGAATTTTTTCACTGTTCATGTGCTGTCCTTCTAGCTTGGATGCAAAAGCCTCCACGAAAGGGTCATCGCGGTAGGCGACTTCACTGGAATCGCTGCTCAGCGCGACGTTCTCCGGCGAGTCGAGCACTTCATCGTGCACATCGGTGGGCAATTCATCAGGAATCGCGACACCTTCATCGCTGCCCAGCGCTTCGCGTGCCAGCGCTTCAAATTCTTTCAGGCTGGGCAGTTCGCCAAGGTCGCTCAAGCCGAAGCGCATCAGGAATTCTTTCGACGTGCGATACAAAATCGGACGCCCGATAACTTCTTTGCGGCCCGCGGTGGTGATGAGCCGCTTGTCGAGCAGCGTTTTCAGCACGCCGCTGGTGTTCACGCCGCGAATTTCTCCGATTTCCGGTCCGGTCACCGGCTGCTTGTACGAAATCACCGCGAGTGTTTCGAGCGCGGGCATCGTCAGGCGCAGCGGAGGGCGCAAACTCTTGATGAACCGGCGCACCGCGTCGTGCTGTTGCGGCTTGGTGTAGAGCTTGAAGCCGCCGGCGACTTCGCGGATCTCGATGCCGTGATCATCGGCGGCATAGCTGGCCACCAGTTCGTCGAGCGAGGACTGCACCGCCAGCTTTTCGTCGCCCAGCGCGGTCGCCAACTGATCAATCGTGGCGGGCTCATCCGCGGCGTAGATGATAGCTTCGAGAGCAGCTTTTCTTTCTTCGTTGGTCATTTAATTTTCAGCACCTGGTTCGTGGCCACGGCATGATTGCTGTCACCGCGATTTGTTTTACTGGTACTGCTCGTCAATTTCGCGAATGCCGCCGTGCTCGTCAAATACCACATCAAACATCTTATGCTTGCGGAGAAGAATATCGCCAAACTGTTTTTCCTGCACCAGCGCCACGGCCTGCAGCTTGACCATCTCGAGCACCGCGAGAAACGCGACGATCATGGCGTGCCGCGAGGGGCAAGCTTCAAAAAAGGTGATGAGATTCATGGTGTTGTCGTCGCTGGCCAGAATCTGCGCGCGCAATTGCGCGATCATTTGCGCCACGGTGAATTCTTCGTGTCGCAAGTCAATGCGCGAGACTTCTTTGCGCCGCTCGAGCACTTGCTGGAAGACTTTTACGAGATCCACCAGCGAGACGACCAGGTCGCCTTCGGTGCCTTCATCGTTATAGAGGCTTTTGTCCGGCTTGGACCACACGGGTTCTTCTATTTGTTGTTTTTGATACAGCAGTTGCGCGGCGTTTTTGAATTTTTCGTGCTCCACGAGGCGCTGCACCAGTTGCGCGCGTGGATCGCCTGATTCCGCTTCCGGGCCGGCCATCGGATCAGGCGGCAGCAACATCTTGGACTTTATGTAGATGAGGGTAGCGGCCATGTACACGAATTCGGCGGAAACGTTTACATCCAGCTCTTCCAGTTTGTGGAGGTAGTCTAGATACTGCGACGTGATGGTAGAAATCTGGATGTCGTGGATGCTCATCTCCTGCTTCTTGATGAGATCGAGCAGCAGGTCCAGCGGACCCTCGTACATGGGAATATTTATTTTGTAAGGCGTAGCCATTTTTCTCGTTACGCTCCGTCGCCAAAGACTTCTTTTCTTTTGCTATCCCAGCCAAACACCGCTTCGCGCACACGCGCCATGGTTTTCTGCGCGACGTCGCGGGCGCGATCGGAGCCGCGTCCCAGGATCTGCAAAACTTTGGCCGGATCCTTTTCGAATTCCAGGCGGCGCGCGCGCACCGGCTCAATCCACTTAATTAAATTGTCGGCCATCGCGCTCTTACATTCGATGCAGCCGATCCCCGCGGTGCGACAGCCGTTGGCCGCCCATTCCAACGTCGGCGGCGGGGAGAACAGTCTATGCCAGTCATACACGGGGCACACGTCGGGATTGCCGGGGTCGGTGCGGCGCTTGCGCGCTGGGTCGGTCACCATGACTTTTGTTTTAGCGCGAATGTCCGCGTCGGATTCGCTGAGCGTAATGGCGTTGGCGTAACTCTTCGACATCTTGCGGCCGTCGAGTCCGGGAATCCGCGGTGTTTGGGTCAGCATCACCTGCGGCTCTTGAAGGGCGTCTGGATCTGTGAACAGATGACGATTTTCTTTAAGCAGAGTGAGGAAATTCTCAACTCCGGCCTCTTTTTTTTGATGAGACAGCTTGATGGAAGCTTCAGAATCGTAGCTGGCGGAGTATTCACCAGACGGAAGTTTAAGCGACGCCAACTCATAAGCTCTCGACCGGTCTGCGATAGATAAATCGGACCTCAGCTTCGCACCGTAATAAAGATTGAAGCGTCGCACGATTTCACGACTCAGCTCGACGTGGGAAACTTGGTCTTCGCCTACGGGCACGAACAAATCTGTGTTCTCCGCGCTGTAGATAACGATGTCGGCGGTTTGCAGGCACGGATAGCCTAGGAAGCCGTAGGTGTGCAGGTCTTTGTCTTTTACGTTATCGAGGGCTTCTTTGTAAGTGGGGACGCGCTCGAGCCAGCCGAGCGGCGTGACCATGGACAACAACAGGTGCAGTTCGGCGTGTTCGCGAACCAGCGATTGCTGAAAGATGACGGACTTGTCGGGGTCGAGTCCCGCGGCGAGATAATCCGTAGTGATCTCGATGGTATTCTGCGCCACGGCGCTGGCGTCGGCGTAATCGCTGGTTAGCGCGTGCCAGTCCGCGATGAAATAAAAACAATCGAATTCGGGGTCGCTCTGCAGCCGGACCCAGTTTTCCAGCGCGCCGAAGTAATGCCCGATGTGCAGGCGCCCGGTGGGGCGCATTCCGCTGACCACGCGCTTCTTTTTCGATGTGATCCCGCTATCCACTCACTATTCCTTTGTCAAAAAATCGAGCACTGGTCGAACAAAACCCCGCGTGCAAACAACGGTGTATCCGCATGCTTACGTTCCAAGGCGCCGGGACTATGCGGCGTTCGAACGCTGTAGCAGTTCGCGCGCGATGATCATGCGCTGAATTTCGCTGGTGCCTTCGTAAATTGTCAGCACTCGCGCGTCGCGATACATGCGCTCGACGTCGGTCTCGCGCGAGTAGCCGACGCTGCCGTGAATCTGTACCGCTTTCGCGGCGACGCTATTGGCCATTTCGCTGGCATAAAGTTTTGCGCGCGAAGCGGCGGTGCCCAGGCGCATGGGATTGCTATCCTTCAGCCACGCGGCTTGATACAGCAGCGCGCGAGCCGCTTCGATTTCCATGTGCATGTCGGCAAACATCCACTGGATGGCCTGGAAGTCAGCGATATTTTTCCCAAACGCACGCCGCTCTTTGGCGTATTTCACCGCTTCGTCGAGCGCGCCTTGTGCCAGTCCCACGCTCAGGGCGGCAATGCCGATGCGGCCGCCATCAAGCGCGCTCAGAGCAATCTTGAGCCCCTGTCCTTCTTCACCGAGCCGATTCTCCACCGGGACTTCGCAGTCGTTGAAAATAATTTCCAGCGAAGGTGAACACCGCTGGCCCATTTTGTCTTCGTGCCGGCCGGCCTGAAAACCGGTGAACGTTGGCTCCACAAGAAACGCGCTGATGCCCTTGCCGCCGGCCGCGGGATCGGTCTTGGCAAAAACGATGAACACTCCCGCAACGCTGCCGTTGGTCACCCACGTCTTGGTTCCCTGCAATTTGTAAATGGAGTCGCCGGTACGTGTCGCGCGCGCCTGAATCGCAGCGGCGTCGGATCCGGCCTGCGCCTCCGTGAGGCAAAACGCGCCAAGAATTTCGCCGCTGGCCAAGCGGCCAAGATATTTTTTCTTCTGCGCGTCGGTGCCGAAGGCGAGCAGTGGAACCTGCACCGCCGAATTGGTTACGCTGAGCGAGGTGGCCATCGCGGCGTCCACGCGCGCGACTTCTTCAAGCATCAGCACGTACGAGATCGTATCCAAGCCCGGGCCGCCCCATTCCTCCGGCATCATCATTCCGCAGCAGCCCAAGGTCGCGATTTTACGGATTTCCGCCACCGGAAACTTTTCCTCACGGTCGCGCTGCTTCACGGTGGGGCGCACTTCCGCTTCGACAAATTGGCGGACCGTGTCTCGAATCAGTTTTTGGTGGTCGTTTAGCGAAAAATCCATCGGTTCGGGTGTACACGCGATGCTAACACAGGGCGTCAGGGCATCCCAAAGCGGGCCGGCGTTCGCTGGACTTTTTATAGTTTGAAGAGTTCGCGAAGACGTTTGGTCTGTGCGCGGCTCACCGGAATTTCCGACTGCTTTTTGTCATTCATTTTGAGCATGTAGCTGGACTTGAACCACGGCACCACTTCCTTGATGTGGTGGATATTCACGAGGAAAGAACGGTGCGGGCGCCAGAATGCATCGGAGTCCAGCGAGCCGTTCAGCTCCTCGAGTGTGCGATAGTTCGAGGTGCCCTCCACATCGCGCGCGGTCACGGAAATTAATCCATCCTGGATGCTCGCGAAAATAAAATCCTCGGCATCCACCAGCAGCAGGCGCTGCTGCGACTTCACCAGCAGCTTGGCGGGCGGAGCGGAATTCTGCCGCGCGGAGCCCAACTGGTTCACGAGTTGTTCGAGGCGGTCCGCGGTGGAGGTTTGCGTTTCGAGCATTTTGCGTGCGCGCGCGATGGCTTTGGCGAGCCGCGCTTTGTCGAAAGGCTTCAGAACGTAGTCCACCGCGCTGACGTCAAAAGCCTGCACGGCGTATTGATCGAAGGCGGTGGCAAACACCACGTGCGGCATCTTCATTTTGCGTTCCACTAATTTTTTCAGCACGCCGAAGCCGTCAAGGCCGGGCATTTTTACGTCCAGGAACACCAGGTCCGGATCATGCTCTTTGATCAGCGCAACCGCTTCCACGCCGTTCTTACCCTGTCCGATGACGTTAATTTCGGGAAAGCCTTTGAGTAAAAAAGCCAACTCGTCGCGCGCCGGCTTTTCGTCGTCTACGATGAGCGTGTTGATATTCATGAGCGATCAGGCGCCGCGGAGGGATTCAGGACGGGCGATGGTGAGGGTCGCAACATGAGGGTGCGCTAAGTATAGGTGCGGCGCGGAACTGGTGCAATTGCCCGCGGTTCCGGAGGGAGTCGGAGTGAAACCTCAGGAACCGGTCTACTGTTGGTCAGCTATAGTGTTAGCTCCTGTGGAGAACCCATGACGAAGCGCGGAACGCAAAAAGCCAAGATACTTCGGAGCACAATTATATACAAGGGGCCAGTGTTCGGCATCCGGCGCGATGAACTGATTGAGCCCGGCGGAGTGCGGACGTCCCGAGAAATGATCACACATTCGGGCTCCGTAGTGGTTTTGCCGATTCTTCCAGATGGACGGATTTTGCTGATCCGGCAGTACCGCCACGCCGCGCGGCAATTTTTGTGGGAGCTGGTGGCGGGTCGCATGGATGAAGGCGAGAGCCCGCGCAAGGGGGCGGCGCGCGAATTGATCGAGGAAACCGGCTGCCGCGCAAAACGTTTTCGCATTTTTCTGGATTTTTTTCCGACACCGGGATTCCTTGAGGAAAGGATGTTTATCCTGCTCGCGGAAGGATTGACGGAGGGAGAAGCCAATCCGGAAGAGGATGAGAAAATCACCAGCCGGGCGTTCTCGCGCAAAGAATTGGAACAAATGATTCACAAGCGCGTCATACGAGACGGCAAAACCATCGCCGGCCTTTTGTATTATTTCCGTTTTCTATCCTGAGGCGCCTTATTACTTAATGTAATATTCATATTGATTCTATTGGCTGCTTCGCATCTATACTCTCTTCCGCAAGTTATTGCCCTCTTGACTCGATGTTTGATTCTGATAGACTCCGCCCAATTTATTTTGCTGTATCTGCGGACTTGAGTGGCCGCCGGTACAAATAGAAACATCTGGGTCTAGGCCAGGAGGGCGTCCGCGTGCAAGGAACCGTCAAGTGGTTCAACAATTCGAAGGGTTACGGATTTATCGGACGGGATGATGGCGCAGACGTTTTTGTCCACTATTCCGCGATCGGTGGTGACGGCTACAAAACCCTGCAGGAAGGCGACACGGTCGAATTTGAGATCGTTCAGGGACCCAAAGGCCCGCAAGCGGCGAATGTGTCCAAGGCTGGCGCATAACCAACATCAGCCGATATCCGCACTGCTTCCCTGATCGCGCGTGGCGATTCAGCGGGCACTGTCTCCCGCATCTGGCGGACCGCACCAAACCCTGCAGGTTAGATTTACAATGTGAGGATGGATAATAAAACGGTGGCGCGCATCCTGCGCGAAACGGCGGAACTGCTGCAGATTGACGGCGCGATAATCGGGCGCTACCGCAGTTACGAGAAGACCGCTGAGATGATCAGCGGTATGCATGAATCTATCGAGCAAATCGCGCAGGATCCGGCCAAGCTAACGGAGCTTTCAGGGATCGGCGACCGCATGGCCGAGCACATTCTGGAAATTTTGAAGACTGGCGATTATTCGCTGCGCGCCAAACTGTTGAAGAAGTTCCCTCCCACGCTACTGGATGTAATCAAAGTGCAGTCGCTAGGACCCAAGAAGGTGGCTTTTCTGTGGTCCACATTCAAGGCCGCTACTGTGGCTGACGTGGAGCGCCTGGCCAAAGAGGGCAAGCTGCGCGATCTGCCAGGATTCGGAGAGAAGACCGAACAGAATATTTTGAAAGCCGTGGAAGTCCACCGACGGGTAACGGGAAGATTTCGCGGTGACAAAGTGGAGCCCCTAGCGGCAGAAATCATTGCCTACATCCAAAGCCTGAGTGCGGGCATCGAGTCGGTCACTTCAGCGGGCTCGCTCAGGCGGCGAAAAGAGACTATCGGGGATCTGGATTTTATGCTGATCCTTGCCGACGGGCATACCTCGCAGGACAAGATAGATGTGATCTCCGAGCACATCCTGAAATATCCGCGCATTGATCAGGTGCTGGCCAAGGGCGGAAATAAGGTGAGCTTCACGCTGGACAGCGGCCTGCAAGTGGATGTGCGGCTGCTTGAGAAAGACAACTACGGCGCGGCGCTGATTTATTTTACCGGCTCGAAAGAACACAACGTGAAGCTGCGCGGCCGGGCCATTGATATGGGCTACACATTGAACGAATACGCGATGACCACGCTGAAATCCG
>JBBRPU010000079.1:0-11658 GCA_038227545.1 Candidatus Acidiferrales bacterium | reverse complement strand
GGTGCGCCTCTGGAACTCCGGCCCACGGGTAGGGGCGCGGGCTCAGTTCGCGCGCCAACTGGAAGCAACTGACCCGGGTAATATCGCCCTGCCACGCCAGAGCCAGCAGGTCGAGAAGCAGCTTCACGTGGTCGTCATAGTTCTCCGGCACTCCCATGGGAGCTTCCATAGCCGGCAGAGGGCTCAGGCTGTTGCCCTTCTCTGCCCGCTGGATGCGGGTTTCAATATCACGCACGGAATCCAGATAGTCCGTAACCATGGTGCGGTCACGCGGCCCAATGCGCTTCTCAAGGCGGCGCATGCTGTCCGCCACAGAATCGAGAATGCTGCGATCCTGCTTCATCTGTGTCATGCGCGCCGTGATGCCGCCGCCATCGCCAAACAGACGTTCAAACACCGCGCGCGGATCGCGTTCATGTGGCAGCGGCGTGTTGTCATTACGCCAGGAGGTTGAATTCAGGTAGGAACAGCTATAGCCGCTCTCGCAATTACCCACCTGGAAATTGGATTCGGTGGTGAGTTCCAGCGAGCGCAACTGAGTCTCTGCGCCCAGTTTGTCAGCAGCGTATTGATCCACTGTCTTGCCTGCTGTCAGATCAGAGCCTTCGGTACGGCGCGGCAATACGCCATTGAGCCAGCCGCCATGCGCCCGGGTGTGGACACCGCCGCCGTCTTTCGAACTCAGTACGCCCCGGTTACTCAGGCCGCTTACTACCGTGATGTGCTTATGCAGCGGCTCCAGAGGCTTCAGGATGGGCGTATAGGCAAAGTTGTTGCCGCCATTTCCCTGCGGGTGAAAGTTTGGCAGGTACATCCCGTTGGGCACGTAGAAGAAGCCCAGCCGCGGGACCGGGGGACTTACCGCGGCACAAAGTGCGGGCAGCATGGAATCAAGCACGGGCAGCGCGATCAGGGCACCGGCACCCCGCAGCAAGGTTCGCCGTGGCAGACTTTTTCCTGTAATGATCATGGGTGTTCCTTTGCGGCTGCGGGAGTGGCGCGCGGCCTTTCCACAGTTCTGGTGAGAAACGGGGCGCTTTCCACTACGCCGCGAATCAGGGATTGCATGGGGTAATTGTCACCGGCAGACTCGCGCAGAATCCGCCTTACTGCCGGCATGTCATCGGCTTCCAGTTGGCGCCCCAGCGCCCACGTGAGCAGACGCTCGGTAAGCGTCCAGGCAAACCGTTCGGGATGCGCGGCCAGCGCCGTTTTCAGTTCGGCCGGGCTGGAGAAACGAGTGCCATCGGGCAGTTCCCCGGAAGTATCAAGCGGGTTGAAAGACTCATCCAGGGTGCGCCAGCGGCCGATGGCGTCGAAATTCTCCAGCGCGAATCCAGCCGGATCGATCATTTTGTGGCAGTTGGCGCACGCCGGATTGTCGCGATGTTGCGCCATGCGCTGGCGCATGGTGGCAGTGCGTCCCTGAGTGCGGCGGTCGTTCAGAGCCGGCACGTTGGGAGGCGGATCAGGTGGCGGCGTCCCCAGCAGGTTTTTCAGAATCCACTTGCCGCGCAATACGGGCGACGTACGGTTGGGATGCGACGTAATAGTCAGAATGCTGCCCTGACCCAGCAGACCTCCGCGCGGGCTGCCTTCCGGCAGTTCCACGCGACGAAAGTCAGAGCCCTGCACGTTGGGAATCCCGTAGTGGGTGGCGATTCTTTCGTTGAGGTAGGTGTAGTTGGCCGTGAGTAGCTCCAGCGCGGGTCGGTTCTGGCTTACAATTCCGCCGAAGAAGAGTTCGGTTTCGCGCTGCAAACCGCGGCGCAGCGTTTCATCGAAAGAAAGCACAAACGGATCGCTGGGCTGGGCCACTTCGAGGTTGCGCAATTGTAGCCATTCGGCGGCGAAGCTGGTGGCAAGAGACGCGGCGCGTGGATCGGCCAGCAGCCGCGTCACTTGGCGGCGCCGCTCCACCGGATCGCTCAACCGGCCATGTTCAACGGCGTCCAGCAGTTCATCATCGGGAATGCTGCTCCAGAGGAAAAAGGAAAGTCTGGAAGCCAGTTCGCGGCTGCCCAGGTTGTAGGTTGTGGAGGGCAGGGCGGAGGGCGGATCAGCTTCTGTGCGAAACAGGACTTCCGGATCTACCAGCAGGCGTCGCAACGCGAATTCAATGCCCCCGTCGAAAGATTTGCTTTCCGCGCGGCCCACGGCGAAGAACCGGTTCAGTTCAGCCAGACTCTCTGGCCCCGCTGCACCACGAAATGCGCGGCGCGCCAGACCGGCTAGAATCTTCGCGGCGCAGCCCGACTCCTCAGCTGCTGTGCGGGGCGAACACACAAAAATTCTGCGCCGCGTGGGCGTGTCCCCGGCACCCTGATCGCCGTAAGGACCCATTACGGTTAGCGCGGCCACTTCCGGCAAAGATCCGGCTAAACCGCCATCGTTGCCAGCCACGCGGGGGTTCTGAAACGGCTCACGCAGTTGCTCTACCAGATCCGGAGGCTTGCGGAAAAATGTGGCAACCACGTCGTGAGTGCCGCCCTCCACATGGACCCTGACGTCGAATTTCCCGGCTGGAGCCGGAGTTCCGGCAGTGCGCGGAGCGAGGGTGAACAGTTTGACCTGTTCGCCATCCACGCTGATCTCCAACTGGTGTTTTTCGGTGACCCGCAACGCGCCGGTCAGATCGATCTTGATTTCATAGTCGGCGCTGCGCGGGAAGACGTGGTGAATCAGTATGCCGCCGCGGGTACCGAAGGGCAGCCCATCGATCCGCTCGGACTGCTGCAGGTCTTGTGGCACCCGGTAAGTGTGCGATCCGAGAGCCGGCGGTGGGCTCCCGACCGCCGTGCGGGCGATGGTGCGCGCGGCGGAAAGGTAGCGTTCCATCAGTGATTCGCCAATGCGCAGGGTGCCGGCCATGTTGTCGAAACCACCGCTGGAATCGTCTGCGGGAAGAAGGCTGGCCGCGTCGATATCCAGATGGAGCAGATCGCGAATGGCATTCTGATACTCGATGCGGTTGAGGCGGTGGAAAGCTTCATTGCGGTTGCCGGTGGCATGCCCCGCGGCGGAATCGAGTTGATTTTCAAGCCAGTGCCGGAAGCCGTTGGTTTCAGATTCCGGGGGATGGGGCGCTGCCGCAGGCGGCATCATGCCGGCGCGAAGTTTGGTAACCGCCTTCTCCCAAAGCTCAGCGTTGGCAGCGATTCGGCCCAGATCAGCGGATTCGAGGGACAGACCACCGCTTTTGAGCTTTAGATTATGACAGCCCACGCACCAGGATTGCAGGAAATGCCGGCTCTGGTCGGGGTTCCATGGTGCGGAGCGCAAAGAGGCGGAGTCCTGCGCGAATGCTGCGGCGACACCCGCCGCCAGCAGCACGATCCAACCGGTCACCCGGATCGAACTCGCCATATGGACAGCAATGCTAGCGCACTGCCGGGCAGAATGCAAAGGGTAAGGGACTGGTGCAACACAAGGAATCCAGGAAAAACATCGGGCCGCCCGATGGGGCCCGATGGGACCGTCCGATTGACACAACGGAGCAGACCGCATACAATCAGCCCATCAAGTTTCACTTCCAACGGGGAGATTCAAAATGAGTAAAGCCTGTCTTGCAGCGTTGTTCTGTGCTCTGTTCGGTGCCGCCGTGGCTTTTGGACAGAACGCGAGTGTTTCGGGTACCGTGACTGATCCGTCCGGCGCACAGGTGGCAGGTGCGGCAATCACGGCGGCCAACATCGACACTGGTGTCGTCTCTCCCTCCATAACGAACCGCGCGGGAGTCTATGGCATCCCGGAACTGCCCCCCGGAACCTATACGTTCACAGCCGCGCATCCTGGCTTTCGCAAAGCCGTGGTTGCCAACGTGATCCTCGAAGTCGGCTCACAGGTGAGCTTGAACATGGGTCTTGAAATTGGCCAAACCTCAGAAACGGTCGAGGTGCAGGCGACCGCCACGGAAGTGAACGCCACCAGCGCGACCATCGGCGATGTGGTTACCGGTAAAAAGCTGCTGGACCTGCCTCTCACGGGCCGCAGCGCCTATGGCCTGCTAACCACACAACCGGGCGTGGTGAGCGGCACCAATTACGTCATCAACGGCAATCAGGGCAATGCGGTGAACTTCACCATGGACGGCATCAATGCCCAGAATAATCTTCTGACGGGATCGTTTTTTCTGTACAGCAATGTGGTCAGTGTGGACCGTGCGGAAGAATTTCGTGTAGTCACCTCGCCGGCGGACGCTGAATTCGGTCGCGGTGCGGGACAGGTGCAGATGGTCACTCGCAGCGGAAGCAATGGTTTTCACGGCAGTGTGTTCTATGAACACCGCAACACAGCGTTGAACGCCAACAATTTCTTTAACAACGCGCAGGGCAGAGATGCCAGTGGCAATATCCTCATTGGCAGGCCCATCCTGATCCAGAACAACTACGGCGTCCGTTTAGGCGGATACATCCAAAAGAACAAGACCTTCTTCAACGGCATCTGGGAGCCGTACAAGCAGCGCGGGAGCCCGACGTTTACAGCTGTTGTGCCAACGGCTTCGGCCCGCGCCGGCAATTTCCGGTTTGTGCCCGGAGCGCAGAACCAGAACGCGGCCGCCGGTGCGCCCACGGTGGATGCTGCCGGGAATCCGCTGAATCCCGGTGCCGTGCAGACGGCAAGCCTTTACGGTCGTGACCCGAATCGTCTGGTGGCTGACCCCACCGGCGCGGTGGCGCACAATTTGGCGTTGATCCCGCTGCCCAACAACTTCCGCGTGGGCGATGGTCTCAACCTGGCAGGTTATACCTGGAATCGGCCGGTACCGGTCAACTTCGAGCTGTACGAAGGCCGGATCGATCATCTCTTCAACGAAAAGCACCGCATCGCGCTGGTGCTCACGCAGCAGTCGTTTCACAGCATCAACGTAGCCGCTCCGCCCCCGTAACCCGGCGTGACATGGCAGGTGAACCACACGGAAACCACGCATTACAGCGCTACCCTCACCAGCGTTCTCCGCACGAACCTGATCAACGAAGCGAAATATGCCGCCTTTCGCCAGCGGACACTGGTTCTGACGCCTATAGACGAAACGCCTGTCGGACCCTTCAACAACAAGGGGCTCCTGAATGTCTCCGGCAAGGTGCCCTACGTCCTCAACTTCGGTACTATCACCAGCCCCGTGGGTGGCCAGCCCAGCAATTACATTGCGCCGGTTTACCAGTTCGGCGATGCGATGACCTGGATCAAGGGTCGCCACTCGTTCAAGGGTGGTGTCGAAGTGCGCTTGATTTCAGATTCGGGTTTTGACGCTGACAATGTGACTCCCAGAGTTCAGTTGGGCGCAAACGGCCTGCAGCCAGTTTCCGGAATCAGCACCATCGCTGGTATCGGTGCGAATCTCGGGCTGGCGCAGAACCTGCTTTACGATCTGACGGGTACGGTGACATCCGCTCAGATGGTGAATAATTCACCGGGCGGCGCAAACCCGCAGTTTCTGCCCGGCGAGACCCGCTTCCGTGAGTGGCACCAGAACGAATACAGCGGTTACTTCAAAGACGATTTCAAACTGACTCCGTCCCTGACGCTGAATCTGGGCATTCGCTACGAACTGTATGCGCACCCCTATGAGGGACAAGGCAAAATGCTTGCTCCCGTGGGTGGGGGAGGCGCGGTGTTCGGAATCTCCGGGAACACCTTTGCCAATGGCGAATTTCATCCTGGATCGCTGAACGGAGCCATAACCAAAATCCAAAACATTGGTCCGGGTACGCCGAATCCTGGAGTGAATATCTACGAAACGGACCGTAACAATTTTGCGCCCGCGGTGGGTTTTGCGTGGTCGATGCCGGGTGAAGGCCGCCTTCACTGGCTTACCGGGGGTAAAGACAAGACCGTCGTCCGGGCGGGTTATGGCATCGGTTATGAGCGCTTGCCCATTTACCTGACTCACCTCCATTCCGGATTTGAGCCGGGTTTTTCGGAAATAGATACCTCGTTCACCGCGACCAACATCAGCACGGTGACACTCCCCGTGCCCCCGGTGGGGGTACCGCTTTCGACGATTCCGTTGGTTGGCGCGGGGTCGCACTCCCAGGCACTGTATGCGTTTGCGCAGGACGTGCGGACGCCTTACACGCAGAACTACAACCTTTCCGTCCAGCGCTCGCTGCCGCATGGATTTGCGTTGAACATGGCATTTGTGGGCAGCAAGGGCACCAAACTGCTGCGCTCCGTCAATACCAACGAGGCGAACATTTACGAGAACGGCCTTCTGGCCGGGTTCAAGGCCGTTCAAGGCGGCGGCAATTCTCCGCTGCTGGATCAAATCTTCGGAAGCTATCCGGCAGTGGTTGCCGCCGGCGGCACGTCCAACTACCTGCGCACATCGGGAGCAACGAATGCCTTCTTCGCCAACAACAACCCCGGGGGGCTGGCTGCCTTCATCAACAACACCCAGACTCTCTCGGGAGTAGTGGGCGGTCTGGTTGGCCGGGCCGGATTACCGGCGAACTTCGTGGTTGCCAATCCGCAGTTCAGCACCACTTACCTGGCGAGCAACTTTGGCAATTCGACCTATAATTCGCTGCAGGTGACGCTGAACAAGCGCTTTTCCAGCGGTTTCACGGTGCAGAGCAGCTACGTTTGGAGCAAGGCACTGGGCGAGGAAGAAGGTGACAGCAGCACCTATCAGGCCAGCTACCGGACATTGCGCAACATGGCTCAGGACAAGCACCTGCTCAGCTTCAACCGGGCGTCCGTGCTCAAGGCCAACAGTATTTATGAACTCCCGTTCGGCAAAGGCAAGACGTTCGGGAAGAATGCCAATGGCCTGGTCGACCGCATAATCGGGGGCTGGCAGATCGGCGTCATCTACAACCTGTATTCCGGTTCTCCCATCACGCTGCTGGGGCAGAACACCATCAATGACTACGCGCTTGGCGGCAGCACCGTATTCACGCCAGCGCAGGTGGGAGCTCTTCCGCAGACCGCGGTAACCAGACTTGGTGGTTCGGTGACCTATTTCCCCGGCACCGCGACCATTCCCGACCCCACAATTCCGAAGGTGGCGGGTGGCATTGCCACCAGCCTTCGTGCGGTCACTGATGCCAGCGGCAACCCCCTGCTGATCAATCCGGTGCCCGGGCAACTCGGCAACGTCAGCTTGACCACCCTGACTGGTCCCGGTTCGAACTCAGTGAACCTGAACATTATCAAGCGGATCAGGATCAATGAGCGGTTTACCGCTCAGATCGGTGCCAGCGCCGACAACCTGACCAACACGGTGCAGTTCGCCAACCCGACGCTGGCTAACCTGAGTATTAACAGTACAACCTTCGGCAAAATTACCGCCACCGCCAGTGGTCCGCGCGTCATTGTGCTGCAGGGACGTATCAATTTCTAGTTCCGGCCGCGGCCCGCACAGGCGTGTGTTGAACTGAGGGTATGGCGTCGGCAACAGCGGCCCGCAGTCCACTCCACCGGTTCTTCCGACCCGGCGGAACCCTTGCGAATGCGCACCCGGCGTTTGAATCGCGCCCCGGCCAGTTGCAAATGGCGCTGGCGGTGGAAGATGCGCTGGTCAATAACCGGAAGCTGATTGTGGAAGCCGGCACAGGAACCGGCAAAACCATGGCGTATCTGGTGCCCGCTCTGCTCTCGGGCCGCCGCGTAGTGATTTCCACCGGAACCAAGGCTCTGCAAGAGCAACTCTACTTCCGCGACGTACCATTTTTGGAGGGCGCTTTCGGGCAGAAGCTGCGGGTCTGTTACATGAAGGGCCGCAACAACTACGCCTGCCGCCAGAAGATCTACGACCAGGCGGATCAACCGGCGCTTTCCGGTCTGGAAGAGTTCGCCGATTTTCAGGTGATTCGTGACTGGGAGCAGAACACGGAAACCGGAGACAGGGCGGAGATCCGTACCCTGCCCGAGCAAAGCGCTGCCTGGGCGAAGATCGATGCGCGGACTGAATTGTGCGCCGGCCCGAAGTGCAAACAGTACGAGCGCTGCTTCATTACCCTGATGCACCAGCGAGCCGCTGAAGCGGATATCGTCATCGTGAACCACCATCTGTTCTTTGCTGACCTTGCGTTGCGGCGCAGTGAGGTGGCGCAGATTCTGCCCAACTACGAAGCCGTGATCTTCGACGAGGCGCATGAGATTGAAGACACCGCCGGAAACTACTTCGGCTTCGCCATCAGCACATGGAAGGTGCAGGAATTGCGGCGCGATGCCGCAGTCATCTCTCGCGCGCGGAAGTTCGGTTCGGAAGAACTGGACCGCATTCTCGAAAGGCTGGATGAGATAGCCCTGCATTTCTTTAGTCTGCTGCCCGGGTCGGAAGGCCGATTGAACTTTGAGGGCCGCGAGGAATTCGTCAAGGAGTACCGCGATCTGTACCAGGCGATGCTTGCCGCGTTCGACCTGCTGGCCAGCCATCTCCAGTTGATTCAGGAAGCACCGCACGAGGTTGCGCCGCTGATCCGGCGCGCCAAAGAGACGCGCGGCGCGCTGGAATTTCTGATGGAAGCTGCCGATCCGCGCTACGTCTACTGGATTGAACGCCGCGGGCGCGGCACCTATTTGCAGGCCACGCCGATCGCCGTGGCCGAAGTTCTCCAGCAACAACTTTGGAGCAAAGTGGATTCGGCCGTATTGACCTCAGCCACGCTGGCAGTGGATGACAAGTTCGACTACGCCGAATCGCGACTCGGTCTGGCATCGGCGCGGACTATGGTTGTCCCCAGCCATTTCGATTACCCCAGGCAGGCCCTGTTCTATGTGCCGAGGCGGATGCCGCCGCCCGCCAGTCCGGCATTCGTGGCTTCCGCCAGCGAGGAAATTGTCCGGATTCTCACCGCCAGCCGGGGACGGGCCTTCGTCTTGTTCACCAGCTACCAGCAGATGCGGCTGATTTACCACCGCGTCTCGTTCGCCGTTGAGTACCCGGTGCTGCTCCAGGGTGCGGGCCCGCGCATGGCGTTACTCGCCGAATTCCGCCAGACACCGAATTGCATCTTGTTCGCCACCAGCTCATTCTGGCAGGGTGTGGACGTGCCCGGCGACCAGTTGAGCTGCGTTATCATCGATAAGTTGCCGTTTGCGGTTCCCAACGATCCGGTGGTCGAAGCCCGCATCCGCAATGTGCGCGAATCCGGTGGCGATCCTTTTAGCGAGTACCAGGTTCCGCAGGCTGCCCTCGCGCTGAAACAGGGATTCGGGCGTCTGATCCGAACCAGCAGCGACCGCGGCGTACTGGCGCTGCTTGACAACCGGATTGTAGAGAAGCGCTACGGGCAGATTTTTATGAATAGCCTGCCGGATTACACTTTTACCTCGCAGTTTGAGGATGTGGAGAATTTTTTCAATGTTTGAAGTATCGGTGGAACACACTTTCGCGGCCGGTCACGCACTGCGCAATTACAAAGGCAAGTGCGAGAACGTCCACGGTCATAACTACAGGATTCAGGTTGTGGTGCGCGGCGCTGAACTGGATGCCACCGGCATGTTGGCCGATTTTGTGGAACTCAAGCGCCTGCTGCGCGACATCTGCGAGCCGATGGACCACGTGTTTCTCAATGACATGGAGCCGTTCATTAAACTGAATCCTTCGGCTGAGAATATGGCGCGCTACATCTGCGAGCGTTTGCAGAGCGAGATGAAGCAAAGCAATCCGGTAGAGGTGGCGGAGGTGAAAGTCTGGGAGACAGACATTCAGTCCGCCACATTCCGGCCTTCGTTTACTCGGTCCAGTAACTGATCAGCAGTCCTTCGCCGGCAACGTCCGCATCGATGGCATATTCGCATAGTCGAATGGAATTGTTACCGTCCTGCGACTCGATGGAAAAAGTTTCGGAAAATCCACCGCTGGCATTGGGCCACAAAATGCGGGCCACACCGGCGAGAGTGGATTTCGTCAACGCCTTTGTTCCCACGTAAGTTTTCCCCGTGAGCCCGGGGATTACCTGAAAGAACAGTTTGTTGGCTGCGAGTGAGGTATTGCTGGTAAGTGATAGTGGGGTACCGGGCGTGGTGACATTCACGCGGCCCAGAGTGTTGATGGTCATGATGGAGCTCCTTTGCCTGGATAATAGATCGACGGGCAGGTGATTCCGGACCCTCGGACGGCCAAGTTATTGAATTCAGACGTAAATTAAAAGTTTCCCGCTTGTGACCGACTTGCAAAACTCGGCGGTAACGGCCTTGACAAGCAACTCTAATTGTGTGGGTCGTATCTTCGCAGGGTAGTGCCCGTTTGAAAACGAAATGGGGGCTAAAAATATTTGGTTTGCATTTGGGAAATGGCATGGTCGGTCGAACCCTGGCAGAGACAGGGGTGTTGGTTTGCTGGTTTTCGGGGACTTGCTGACTTGGCTTAGCTCGGCGCCGCCAGACGTAGCCACTGATCGACGGTCAGCGCGAGGACGCCGAACATCAGGTGCGCCATCACCTTGGCGGGGCCACGTACGCGGATCTGATTCGCGCCGAACTCGTCTTTCAGCCGCGCATTGACGCGTTCGCTCATGGTCCGTGTTTTATAGCGTTCCTGTTGCGCCCACGTCAGTTGCGGAGTTGGCTTATCGGGAAACACTTTCTGCATCTGCAGGGGCTTCTTCGTACCCCGGCGCGGGTGCACGGCGATGATCGGCACATGGTTCAGAGCCCGGCTGTGCTCGTGAATCGGGTCGGCATCATAAGCCGAATCCATCAGTTCATAGAGATGCGTCACACGCTTCGAGGTCATCGTCATCAGTGGAATCGCGACCTGTGAATCATGAACGCTCGCGCTGGTCAGCACAGCGCTGATCGGGAGCTGTCCGTCTGCCACATCGAGATGTAGTTTGTAGCCGCGCCAATACTGCTGGTGCCCCTGACTGCTGGTCTTTGTCCCGATATCGCACTGCCGGGGCAGTTCTTTCAGCATGCGCTCTATTTTTTGATGGCGTTGCCGCTGTATGCGCGTCCCGCGGTCAGCGGCCCTGGCTTTTGTAAACCCGCCTGCAGATCCTTTTCGCCGGCTGGCTTTCGCACCTTGCTTCTTCGCTTTTGTTGCTTTCCTGGCTGCAACCTTTTGCTTCGCCGTTTCCGGGAACCGCTCCCGTACCGGAATCGCGGTGGAGTCGCGTGCGATATGGCCGATCAGGCGTTCCTGCTGGGTTGCGGCGATCACCGCTTCATGTAATCTCTGCGGTAACTCGCTCTGGGCGAACTCGGCAAAGGCGCGGGAGAACTTCGATTCGTGCGGCAGGGAGCCGATACCCGACCAGCCACAGAAACGGCGCAGTGCCTCATCGACCCGGAGGCGCGAAATCAGATCGCGCGTCGTCGGCAGATTCAGTATGGCCTTGGCCATGAAGGCGGTGGCCAGTGCCGCCCGGTCTCTGGCCGGCCGACCGGTAGAAGCGCGCCGGGCGGATAAGACCCGCTCCAACGGAGCAAGCGACATAGTGGCTGCCAGCAGTTGCAGTTGCGCGCTCAGCGGGCCTGCGACTGAATGCAGTAACGGGAACATCTCCTCCTGCAGAATGTGGGCGAATTGCGTGACGATCTGGCGCGGGTTAAGCTGCATATGGAAGTCGGGGTGGCTCCGTAACGTGGGCGTTTGGCGACCCCAGGTTACCGCAGTTCAGCCCCGCTTCCTAATTCATTTTCTAACTGCCTGTTTCCTAGACACTTGCGCGTTTGCAGTTTTTTTGCAGTTTTGCAAGAGGCTCT
>JBBRPU010000078.1:0-11831 GCA_038227545.1 Candidatus Acidiferrales bacterium | reverse complement strand
GGGTGGTGGTGTGGCTACCGTGTTGCAGCCTTTCTTCGGCGATATTCGCGAACGGTTGCCCAGTTGGTGCATCAATTCCCGCGCGTTGGAAATTCCCATCGTGCCGGCACATTACGGAGCCAATGCCGGCATAGCCGGCGGCGCCGCGCTGGCAGTGGACACTCTCCAGAACTAGTCCTTATAAGTCTCGCCCGCCCGCACGATTTGGATCTTGTGATCCGTGAATCCGTAATGCATCTCTGGAACTTCCACCTTGGGCATGTGGCAAGAAACGCAGTCTTTTTGCGCGACCGGACAAGCAGCCTTCACATGTTCAGCGGTCGTCTTCTCAGTAGGCGTACGTTTACCTCCGTTCTCATGGCAGCTTAAACAAACCGCATCGTATGAACTCGCCTCCGTTTGCAGTTGCTTGTGCGGATCGTGGCAGCCCATGCAGGTCAGCCGCGCGTCACCGGCGCCCCAGCATTTACTTTTCTCCAGGCGATACGGTTGCGAGCGCGCATTGGTTGGCCCCTTCGTTCCGGCAAGCTTGACGTCCCACGTGGTCGCGTGGCAGGCCCCGCAGAAATCCACCGAATCCGGTGGACGCAGCGTTGCCGGATTAAAGATCGCTGTAGCGCCCGCGCTTACGCCCGTCAACTTTGAGGCTTGCATTGCGGCCACATGCTCTGCGCCCGGGCCGTGACACGCCTCGCAGCTCACTCCCGCAATCAGCTTCGCTTCGTCGAATTTCCCCGCGATATTCGAAGCCGTGGTATGGCAGCCAAAGCATCGTCCCACTTCTCCAGCGCTTACCTCCCGGTACATCGCCTCGTCCAGATTTTTTGGCGAAGCCAGCTCCCGCGCCGGCGTGAACTGTAAATTGTGCAGCGAACTGAAATAGGTGACCCGCGCCTCATAGAATCTTTGATCCTGCTTCTTGAAAAGATAGGACTGCCCTACGTGCCCCGTCCCGAAGGCCCACAGCAAAGGCGCGGTTTGCGAATCCTTGCCGTTGGTTACCTTGTAAATGCTTTGCCCGCGCTCGCTCGTAATCTCAGCGTCGTACGCCAGAAATCTGAACTTCAATTTCTCGTGGGAACGCAGCACTTCCGAGTTTTCGACGTGCATGGCCGTGGCGCCCATCGGAGTTGTTTTCTGCGTGGCAGCGATGGAGGCGTGACACGTCGCGCAAGTTTCCGCCCCTACAATGCCTTTTCTGGAGGGTATGCTCTGCGTTGGCCAGAACCCCGGTTCCGCCACATGGTCGCTGGTGGAAAGCTGCGCGGCCGTTCGGAAAATTAAGCCCGCGAAAAGCAAAACGAAAAGGATGCCGCAGAGATACCGGAAAGAAGTGCGCAAGAGAAACATGATTGGTCTGGCGGCCGAGGTCCAGTGTGGAGCGTACAAACTACAAAATCAAATTGAATGCCGCCGGGTGCTGCCGCGTCAGCCTGCGGTCATTCCATACTGATGATGCCCGCGTGCCCGCGAGGCAGTCCGGGCGCGGCACCGCTGAGATCCTTCATTCCCGGCGATGTGGGTGCCGGTCCTGTCGAGGCGCGCACCACGAACTCCGGCTCGATGGCGATCTCCGCCACGTATTCTTCGTTGCCTTCAATCTGGTCAATCACCGTTTTTGCCGCGATTTGTCCCATGCGCTGCAACGGCTGGCGCACTGTGGTTAGCCCCGGGCTGTTGAATGCCGCGCTGGGGATATCGTCAAAACCCACCACGGAGACGTCTTCAGGCACTCGCAAACCCGCTTCATTGAATGCCCAGATCGCGCCGATGGCGGAAATATCGTTGTACGCCAGCAGCGCGGTGAAAGGCTTTTTTCGTTCCAGAAGTTGTTTCGCGAAGGGATAACCCAGGCGCGGCGTGGAGTCCGTGCTGTCTATTTGCACCACCAGCTCCGGATGTATCCGGATGTTCATCTCTTTAGCGACCTCGCAGATTGCCTTCCAACGCTCGGCGGCGTCGGAACTGACCACCGCGCCTTTCAAAAATGCAATGTCACGATGCCCCAAGGAAGACAAATGAGTCAGAGCAAGGTGCGCCGCCAGATGATGATCCAGGGTGATGTTGGTGACGCCTTCCACCCGCTCGTGGCCCGCCACGGCTACCGTGGGCAGCGCCAGCTTCTCTTTGATCGACGTGTCGGTGGTAATAAATCCTTCCACGCCGCGTGCGAGCAGCATCTGCGCATAGGTCTGCAACAGCTTCTGGTCATGGCGATGGATAACCGTCAGAAAGAAAAAGTTATGCTTGCGCAGATACTCTTCGATGCCGCTGATGACCATCGCGCCGTAAGCGTCGCCGATCTCTTCAGCGATAACTCCAATGGTATAAGTACGTTGCAGTCGCAGGGAGCGCGCGAAGTAGTTCGGTCGGTAATTCAACTCCTTGGCGGCCGCCAGGATGCGCTGTTTGGTGTGTTCAGGGATGGATCGCGCTGCGGGAGAATCGTTTAGAGCGGCGGAAACCGTTCCAGGAGTTAGACTTAGGTGCCCGGCGATGGTCTTGAGCGTGACCTTGCGCTCTGGTCGTACCTTTTTCTTGTTGTGAGGAGGCGTGGCCATGGTCGTCAGTCAAGTTCGGCGAGCGCGCTAGTGTATACCATACATTCCCCGACCATGCAGCCCGTAATGTCCTCTCGCTACAGTTTCTAGAATAACATTATTTTTTCTATAGAATATCAATATTTCTGCTTGACAAGTTTTCCCTCCCCATTTATATAAGTAGTACAAACGTATTACCAACCGTCGAGGATGTAAGGGGTAGTGGTTCCTTTCTCTTTTTAAAAACTTCAGGCGCCGCCAGTCGGCGCAAACAATTTCGCAGCGGTGGCTACAGTTTTGTTCGTTCAAGAAAATATTCTCGAAGGGTGGAATGTATGAAATCAAGACTTGGCAACAATGCGGTTCGTCAAATGTGGGTAGCGGGGGGCTCGCTTTTCCTGATGTTACTGCTGGCGCTCGCGCTTCCGGGCGCGCTTCTCGCCCAGCAGTACTCTGGAACCATCACCGGTACGATCACGGATCCTACCGGGGGTGCGGTGGCCGGCGCGAACGTAACCGCCATCAATGTCGGCACCAACGCGACCTATGACAGCACTACCAGCGACCTCGGCGTCTTTACCTTCGCCCAGTTGCCGGTGGGCACTTACGACCTGCACGTGAAAACGTCCAGTTTCAAAGAATTCATTTCCAAGGGCGTCGAAGTACACACTTCGACCGTGACGGAAGCCAATATCGCTGTTCAGATGGGCTCCACCAACGAGGTTGTGACCGTGGAAGCCAGCGATGTGCAGGTGCAAACCACCACGGCGGCGGTTGGCGAAATCGTGTCGGGTACGCAAGTTCGTGAATTGCCTCTCAACGGCGAAAACTTCATGGGACTGGTTACTCTCTCGCCCGGCGTGTCCACGTCCAACGATTTCAATGGCCGCGACAAGGGCCTCAGCGGCGGCAGCAACTTCTCCGTGAATGGCAATCCCTACACCAACAACTTGTTCCTCGTGGACGGCGTAAACAACAACGATTTGGGTTCGAATCGCACCATTCTTGTTTACCCCTCGGTTGATTCCATCGCTGAATTCAAAATGATTCGCAACTCCTACGGCCCGGAATATGGACAAGCCTCGGGCGCGATTATTAGCATCACCACCAAGTCCGGCGAAAACTCCTTTCACGGCGGCGTCTTTTACGCCGGCCGCAATGACAAATTGAACGCCAATGACTGGTTTTCCAACAACAACAAGACCGGCAAAGCAGAATTGCGCCGCAATGACTGGGGCTACAACGTTAGCGGCCCGATCAAGAAGGACAAGTTGTTCTTCTGGTGGAACCAGGAATGGAATCGCGAAGTGCGTGGACAGTCGGTAGCGGCGTGCGTTCCTTCCGCTGCTGAGCAGGCCGGCGACTTCAGTCAGGATTTCGCCGGAGCGGCGCCTCCCACAGTTGCCAATCCAAACGGTACTTTGGCTACGGACCAATGCGGTGCCACGCAACCCGCAGCTTGGGTCGGCGGCGTTTACACCTCACTCATTCCGGTCGCCAACCAGGCCCCCGGGAATCCTTTTGCTATCGCCACCCCGGACGCTGCTGGATCGTTGATTTCCCAGTTCTATCCTTTGCCCAACCGCCCTCTTTCTGGCGGCAATAATTGGGCACTTTCGGAAAATCAGCGACCTAAGTGGAGCGAATGGAATGTTCGCGTTGACTACGATTTGACCAAGAAAAATCGCGCCACTTTCCGCTACACCAAGGATTCCTGGGATAGCCCTGGGCCGAATCCGAACCTGTTCTGGGGCGATTCGATCTTCCCCGCGGTCAACTCCGACTGGAGCCAGCCGTCGAAGAGCGTCATGGGCAAGTTGACTTCCCAGCTCAGCAACACATTGGTAAACGACCTGGAGTTCGGCTACGGCCACAACGCCATCATCACCAAACTGTCGGGAACGAATTCCGGTCTGGTTGACCAGGTCAACGCCGCGGTTCCTACTGCTTTCCCGTCCTCGCTAAAACAGCCCGGCGCCTTCATCAACGGTGGCGGCGCATGGGGCGGCTTGCAACCCTACGGCAATGGCCAGACCTTGTGGAATATCGCCCCCTACGGCAACCACGAAGACCTCTATGCCCTCCAGGACAACATTTCCAAGGTTCGTGGTAACCATGTGTTCAAGGCAGGCGTGTACTACAGCACCAACGCCAAGATTGAAGACAATAACGGCGGCACCGATCGCCCGACCATCAACGCTTCCAACGGCGGCTTGAAGACTTGCGGACCGGCCGATCCTCCGACTTGCGTGAATGGCGTTCCTACTGGCAACCAACTCACCAACCTGCTGATTCCTGGCCAGGTTTTTGTTACCACCGAGAACAGCATCAACTCTCTCGATAATCGCCAGTGGCACGACGTCGAATTCTATCTGGGAGACTCCTGGAAGATCCGCCGTAACATAACTGTTGAGTACGGGTTCCGCTGGTCTTTCTACCGTGAGCCTTATTCGGACAAGAACCAGCAGGCTTCATTCAGCTTGGCTGCATATAATCCCGCTCTGCCCGCCGCCGACGCCTGCAACGGCGTTATCATCGTGCCTGGCACAACTCCTTGCCAGGACGCTGCTGCTTCGCTCGCAGCCTTGGGCGTGATCCTGCCACTTTCTAATGGCACACCAGGACCGAACCGCGCTTTGGTAAACAACGCTAACCACAACATCGCGCCTCGCGTCGGTATCGCGTGGGATGTCCGTGGCGATGGCAAGACCGCCGTGCGCGTCGGTGCGGGCCAGTTCTATCAGCGCGAGCTGGTGGGCCCTGGCCGCTCACTTTCCGGAACCGCGCCGTTCGTCATCACTGCGACCGACGTCCGTACTCTGGAAACTCCATCACCGTTGGCCGGCGCCTCCGTGGCCCCCAACGCTGCGAAGGATCCGACCGCGGTTACCCCTAACAGCTGGCAGTGGAACGTTTCGGTGGAGCGCGAGCTCTTCCGCAACAGCGCGCTCCAACTGGGCTATGTCGGCAACACCGGCATCCACCTGACTTCCATGGCAGATCTTAACGCCGTGCCCTCAGAGTTCTGGAATCAGACTGCTTTCCTCAACGGCAGCAATCTGAACGCCTTCCGTCCGGCTGGCAACTTCGGCACGATCGGCGAATTCGCCCGTGCGGGGCACTCCAGTTATCACTCGTTACAGGCTTTGTTCCGCTCGCGCCTGAGCAATTTCTCTACTTTCCAGGCGTCTTACACGTACTCGCACTCTATAGCGAACGTCGAGTTGAACAATTCCTCTGGCGGCGTGAACCAGGAGGCAGTTACCGATCCGCAGCGTCCTGGTCTGGACAAGGGGAACACCAACATCAACCGGCCCCACATTTTTGTGGCTAACGAAGTCTTCTTCTTGCCCAAACTGGCGAACCATAACGCCTTGGTGCAGAACACCATTGGCGGCTGGGAGATCAATAGCATCGTGACGGTGACGTCTGGTGCCTCCTTGAGCGTGTTCACGAACGGCGCCAACGGCGCCGCCGTGGGTGGTGTAAACAGCTCCCTCAGCTCATTAACCGGCACGGGCTTCGGCAATAATCAGCGTCCCAATATCACCGGAACGAGCTGCAACGCCGGTGAAAACGGGAAGCAGATTCTTAACCCTGCCGCCTTCACCTTTACCGGCTATGTTCTGGGTACCGTTGGCAACGCCCCACGCGGGTATTGCCACGGTCCAAACGACCGCAACGCTGACATTCAGCTCGCCAAAAACTGGACCCTCAAGGAGCGCTTCCGCCTGAAGTTTAGCTTGGATTTCTTCAACATCCTCAACCATGCCAACTTCTTCGGGTCTAACCTTGAAGGCACAGGCTTCTCCGGTTCCGGCCTGCAGTGCGGTGCGACCGAGCCTTGCAGCCCGACCAACAACGTCGTTACCGGCCAGAACCCTGGACAGAACAATAACTTCGGCCAATCCAACAACGTGCATCCTGGGCGAGAAATTCAGTACGCTCTGAAGTTCTCCTTCTAAGCGCGCGTTGCTTCGGCAATTCCAGACGGCGGGGCTTGATAATCCAAGCCCCGCCGTTTATCTTTCCAGTTGAGTGAAATGTGTTGCCCTCGTGAATTTCGAAATCCCAAAATCCCGGCGTCCTTTTATTGACTTGGCGGCTGTCTCCGTTTTTCACCTCGCTGCTTTCCTTTTAGCTGCAGCCTGGGCCCTTTCCGTGATTCCATCCTCGGCGCAGGCATCGAAAACCGTCCCAGCCTCCAAATCGTTGCGAGCCTCGCCGCGAAATCGTAATCAAGCAGCCAATTCCGCGCATCAAGCGGAGCAAGAACTGCAACGCATCTTGCAGGCCGCACAGGAAGCCCAGCGCAGCGGAAATCCAGCCGTGGTATCCGAAGCCAATCGCCGCGTTATTGCCCTGGCTCTCCGGGAGTTGGCGCAACTGAGACTTGTGCAACTTTCCCCGCTTCCGGCCCTCGAGCTTTACCAGCGTTCCCTGGACTTCCAGGATATTCCCGACACCCGCATTGATTTAGCTATCGCGCAATTGCAAGCCAATCATTTTGATATCGCATTATCCGAGTCCGAGAAGGCGTTGGCCGCTTCACCCGATAACGCCCGCGCTTATGCCGTGAAAGCTCGCGCCTTGATCGGCCTCCAGGAATTCGCTAAAGCCGCTGAGGCTCTCGATCATTCCGTAAAAGCGCATCCAGATTTTGACGCTTCCTACCTGTTGGGTCTGTGCCTGCTGCAAACTAAGGATCCCAACGATAAAGACCGCGCCGCTGCCGTTTTTGCCCGTATGATCCGCATCGCCGGCGACTCTGGCTCCTTGCACGTACTCTTTGGGCGTGCCTATCGCGATGCCGGTGATATGCCCGCGGCCATTCGCGAATTTCAGCGCGCCATCGCCCTCGATTCCGGCGCGCCTCACGCGCACTATTTTCTGGGCTTGGCCAAGCTCGCTGTAAATGAATGGCGGCCCACTCCGGAAGTTCGCGAGGAATTCTCGCGCGAGCTCCAGAAATATCCGCGAGATTATCTGGCCAACTACATGATTGGTTTCCTGGCCTCGGGCGACCGCAATTACGCGGAATCTGATCGCTACCTGAAGATTGCCGCGGAAATCAATCCCGACTGGCCCGAGCCGTGGCTTTATCTGGGCCTGAACGCCTATGCGCAAAGCGATATGGCTCGCGCGGAAGAATGCTTCCGCAAAGCCATTCAATTCACCGGTACGGACGAAGCCCGCTCCAATTTTCAAATCCGCCGCGCCTACGTCAGCCTGGGGCGCATCCTGGCCAACTCTGGTCGCACCGAAGAGAGCGCCTCCTACTTGGCCAAGGCACGTGATTTGCAAAATAAGACCATGGAGCAGACGCAGCAAAACGTGTCGGAGATTGCTTTAGCCGGCGGCGCTGGCTCCGCTGCCGCCATCGTGCCGCTCAACCCTAAAAATGAGCTGGCCGCCGCTCCCCTGATGCAGGAAAACGCCGACCCTTTCTCCCGCCTCGATGCCGCTGTTCTGGGCCGGGCTAACCTGAGCGAGCAGCAGCGCGCCCAGGCTGACGCCCAGGAGACCCGTTTACGCGCCGTCCTGGGCCTGGGCTTCAACGATCTCGCCACGTCTGAGGCGGTAAGCAAGGAATACCTCGCCGCCCTGGGACACTACAAAGAGGCGGAACGCTGGAAGGCCGCGATCCCCGGCTTGATGAAAAACCTCGGGCTCGCCGCCTTCCGTTCCAACGAGTATCCGGAGGCCATCCGCGCTTTGGCCCTGGCGCTGAATGCCAAGCCGGACGACGGCCCGCTACGCGCCATCCTCGGGATGTCCTACTTCGCCAGTGATCGGTACTCTGACGCCATTCAAACTTTTACTCCCCTGGGCGATCGAGGTATGCAGGATCCCACAGTGGGCTACGCCTGGGCCTCCGCCGAAGCCAAAACGGGGGACTTGAAAAGGGCCGCAGAAGTCCTTTCTCAGTTTGAGCGCACTACGCTTTCGGAGGATTCACAGTTGCTTGTTGGCCAACTGTGGATCGAGATTGGCGACTATCAAAGGGCGGTGGCCGCGCTGCGCAAGCTTGCGGAGATCAACCCCGCGTTGCCTGACGTGCATTATTTTGCCGGGCAGGCTTTGATTCGCAGCGAGCAATGGCCCGAAGCCGAAAAGGAATTCGAAGCGGAGCTCGCGATGGTGCCCGGGAACTCCGACGCCCGCTACAATCTGGGGTTCGTGCGCCTGCAGCAGTCCAGGACTGATGACGCTGCCAAACTATTTACCGAAGTAATTTCCGCCGATCCTGGACACGCCAACGCGCACTATCAGCTCGGCAAGATTCTGATGGATCGCGGCCAGTTGAAAGACGCCATAGAACATCTGGAGATTGCCGCGCGACTCCTTCCCCAGACCGACTACGTGCACTATCAACTGCAGTCCGCGTACCGAAAAGAATCGCGTATTGCCGAAGCGGACCGCGAAATGGAACTGTATAAGGAACTCAAAGCCCGGCAGCGCCAGCAACCGCCGGCACGGCCGCAAAGCCCCTAAATCTTTGTCGATTGGAAATTTCTTGAACAAGCGGAGTCTGGCAAGATATGTGAAATCGTTGGTCCTGCTTTTCGTCGCGGCCAGCTTAGCGAGAGCCCAGGGTGGCCATCCGCAGCCACCTCCGCCTCCCTCCGGCGCGAAGACCGCTAAATGCGCGGGCCGCACCGTGCCCCAACTGGAAGACGTCACCGCCAAAGCGGGCGTGAATTTCAAGCACACTGCCGATCCCGCAAAAAAGTACATCGTCGAATCTATGAGCGGTGGCGTAATTCTCTTTGACTATGATCGTGATGGCTGGCCGGATATTTATTTCACCAACGCGCCCACCGTGGAAATGGCCATTAAGGGTCAGAAAAGCCGCGGCGCTTTGTACCACAACAATCACGACGGCACTTTTACGGATGTCACCGAAAAATCCGGCTTGGCCTCGCCATGTTTTGCCATGGGCGGAGCCGTAGGCGACTACGACAACGATGGCTGGCCCGACCTCTATGTGACCTGCCTGGGCGGCAACACTCTCTATCACAACAACGGTGACGGCACCTTTACCGATGTCACCGCCAAAGCCGGCGTGGCCGATGGCCGCTGGTCCACCGGAGCGGCCTTTGGCGACTACGATGGCGACGGCTTCGTGGACTTGATAGTCGCCAACTACGTGGATTTCCGCCTGAATGATCTTCCCGGATTTGGCAGCTCGCCCAATTGTAAATATCGCGGCCTGGATGTGCAGTGCGGTCCGCGCGGGCTGAAAGGCGCGGGCGATTCGCTCTTTCATAATAATGGCGATGGCACTTTCACCGATGTCTCAAAGAGCGCCGGCGTCAGCGATCCCAGCGGCTACTACGGCATGTCCGCGGTGTGGGTGGATTTCAACAACACCGGCCGCCCCGACATCTACATCGCCAATGATTCCACTCCTAAATTTCTCTATAAAAATCTGGGTGACGGTAAATTCAAGGACATCGGCCTCGAAAGCGGCACGGCCGTCAGTGAAGACGGCTCCGAGCAGGCTTCCATGGGTATTGCCATTGGCGATTATCTGCACACCGGCCGGCCGTCGCTCTACATCACCAACTTCTCCGACGAAAATAATCTGCTGTATCGCAACGATGGAAACTGGAATTTTACCGATGTCTCCTATCCCTCCGGCCTCGCGCTTCCGTCGTTGCCTTTCGTAAAGTGGGGCACGGCCTTCGCGGATCTCGACAACGACGGCTGGCTGGATCTCATCACCGTCAGCGGCCACGTCTATCCGCAGGTGGACACTCTGCCGTCAGGCGCGCGCTATCGCGAGCCGAAATTGCTGCAGATGAACCAGAAAGACGGCACTTTTTGTGATGCCAGCGAAGCGGCGGGTCCCGCGCTCCGGGAAAATCACGTTTCGCGCGGCTTGGCTGTGGGCGACCTCTTCAACGACGGAAACATGGACGTGGTCGTAGGCGACCTCGACGGCAGCCCGATGATTCTAAGAAACCACGGCATAACCGGCCGCCACTGGGTAAGTTTTGAATTGGCTGGCACCAGGAGCAACCGGCTGGCGCTCAATGCTCGCATTAAGATTGTCGCGGGCGGCGTCACCCAGACGGAGGAAATCCACAGCGGCGGAAGTTATCTTTCGCAAAACGATTTGCGCGTGCATTTTGGACTGGGAGCGGTTGGCAAAATAGATAGCGTTGAAATTCGGTGGCCTTCAGGAAAAGTTGAGAATCTGGGAAGCCTGCCGTCGGATAAATTTTATTCTGTTCTCGAAGGCTCGGGCATCGTATCTCCCGACCGTGTCCGTCCCACGCCCGCAAAACGTCCGTAATTCTGGGTGCGAAACCTGGCGGTTAACCCTTCGCGCGATCTTTTACCTGCTTGGCCAGCTTTTCAATCTCATGCGCTTTCTTGACCACGGAAAGTGACAGCATGGACGTGGAATCGGATTTTTGCACCTGCTCTCGTAGCTCGGTGATCAGCTGGTATAACTTTTCCACTCCGGCTTTGACTTCCGCCTGATTCTGCCGATCCATCTGCTTTTTGTCCGGCTGCTTTTGATCCGGGCCGTCCAGCCCCGGCGGAAAATTCGGGTTGGGCGCATTTGGAGAAGGCATCGGCTGCGGGGAGCGCTGCTGGGCGGGATAAAGCGGGGCGCCGGCCATCAAGCCGACCGTAGCGCCAAAAATCGAAATAACCATTTTGCGGCGAGGGTATGACAAGGGAATCCTCCTGCAAGTCTTGACGATTGTTGCCCAAAGCTTAGCTCTCTCGTGTGTCGAAGGCCAGCATAGTTTTTTAGCGGCAGTCCCCGAATCCCTTGTAAATCAACGGTTAAAAGCCCTCATCGTGGTTTGTAGTCCGACGACAAACGCGCGCCATAATGCCGCCCCACCAGCGCCGCCACGCGCGCCACCGTGTCGTGCAATGACTCGGTATCTCCGCGGTGGTGACCGGTCAGAACCACCAGAACAATTGGTTGGTCTTTGATAAAAATGATGCCCGCATCATTGGCGATAAACGGCTGGCCGTCGCCGGTTTTGTGCGCGATAGTCACATCGCGCAAGTATTTCGGAAAGCGATTGTCCACCTGCTGCTTCTCGAGAGTCGCTAGCATCCATTCACTTGCGGAAGCGGACACCAGTTTTTTCTGCGCAATCATTTCAAAAAGCCGTCCGAGCTCCCGCGCCGTGCTATGTCCGAAATAAATTCCGGCGTTATAAATGGTTTCCCCAAATGCATGCTGCACCTGGCTGCTCGAATATTTGTCAAAAGGGAATTGCAGGGTTTTGTTGCCGGGCGCATCGGCGTAGCTCGCAT
>JBBRPU010000077.1:0-11899 GCA_038227545.1 Candidatus Acidiferrales bacterium | reverse complement strand
TTGCCGGTCACCAGCAGCAGCGTAAAGAAAACCACCGCGCCGATGGTGAGAATCAGGAATTCAATATTCCCAAGTTGTTTTGCAAATCCCGCCTGAAACGCCGATTCGGTTTCCGTCTTAGTTTCCGTGGAAGAGTTCGAAAACGTCTTGTCAATCGAGGCTGCTACCGAAACCGCGTCATCCGGCGATTCCAGTTTCACCACGTACCAGCCGATGTTGCTTTTGATTATCGCCGGTATGCTTTCGTCAAAATATTTCCATTGCAGCCAGAACTGGCTTTCGTCTCCGCCGGTGTGACCGTTTTTGTAGATGCCGTCCAGATTGAATTCCCAAGTCTTGGTCGGGCCGTACAGCGCAGTCTTGATGGGAATGCGATCGCCCACTTTCCATCCAAAGCGCTTGGCCAGCGTAGCCCCCGCGACCGCCCCCTGCTGGTCAGCCAAAAAATTCTTCCACTGATCGTCAGGAACTTCCATTTCCGTCATCACCTGCCGCTGATTTTCCGGATCAATGACGAACTGCGGGAAGAAATTCTTTTCATCCTGGTAAACGCCCCCAAACCAGTTGTTATGCGTCACGTACTTGACGCCCTTAATGCGCAGAATTTTGTCGCGATACGCCAGCGGAATCGTGTTGATCAACCCGGCACGATTGATAACCACCAGGCGGTCCGCTCCGGCAAGTTCCGTGCCCCGGCTGAATGCGCCTTTCACCACCGCCAGAAACGTAAAGAGGAACAGTGCCACCGCGAACGATCCGATGGTCAGGATCAAACGAACCTTCTTGCGAAATAAATTGGCGAAAATAAATCGACCGAATTTCATGCCGCGCCTCCTACCAGCACGCCTTTGCGCTCGCCTTCCACCAGCACGCCCTTTTCAAGATGCAGCGTGGTGTGCGCGCGAGCCGCCACCACCGGATCGTGCGTCACCATCAATACCGTCTTGCGATACTTCCCCACCAGCTCTTCGATCAGCGCCATCACTTCATCGGCGCTTTTGCGGTCCAGGTCGCCGGTCGGTTCATCGCACAGCAAAAATGTCGGATCGGAAACAATGGCGCGCGCAATGGTCACGCGCTGTTCCTGTCCGCCCGACAATTGCCGCGGGAAATGATTCATGCGATCCGCCAGCCCCACGACGCTTAGCGCTGTCTCCACATGCTTGCGGCGTTCCGCTTTGGAAAGTTTTGTGAGCAGCAGCGGCAGTTCCACGTTTTGAAACGCCGTCAGCACCGGAATCAGGTTGTACATCTGAAAAATAAATCCCACGTGCCGCGCGCGCCACTGCGTCAGCTTGCTTGCGGACATGCTGGTCACTTCATCGCCCGCCACCGTAATGCTGCCCGCCGAAGGCACATCCAGCCCACCCAGCAAATTCAGCAGCGTGGTCTTCCCCGATCCGCTCGGGCCCATGAACGCCACAAAATCCGCCTGATCCACATTCAGGTTCAATCCCTGCAGCACCTGAATGGGTTCGCCGCCGCGCTTGTACGTCTTGTTCAGACCGCGCACACGAATAAGGCTGGGAGTATCCGACCGTCCATCTACGCGAATCATCTTGATCTCCTACTTTTTGATTTCAACTTTGTCGCCGTCCTTCAAATTAACGGGGCCACTTACGACCAACGCATCGCCCGGCATCACTCCCGCCATGATCGCCACGTCACTACCTCGATCCAATCCCACACGAACCGCGCGATGCTCCACTTTGCCGTCACGCACCAGAAGCACGTACGAACTGTTCGATTCCCCGCGCACCGCGGACTTGGGCACAAAGGTCTTGGGCTCTGGACCTTTCGCCGCCGGCTTCTCTTCCGCCAGAAACGAAACTTTCACGCCCATGTCCGGCAAAATTCGTGGATCGAGTTTCAGAAACGAGATGCGCACCTTCACCGTGGCCTTCTGGCGGTCCGCCGTGGGAATCACCGTGCGCACTTTCGACGGAATCTGCCAGTCCGGATAGGCATCCAGCGTGGCCGTCACCGGCTGGTTCGGCTCTACACGCGCAATGTACGATTCGTTCACGTCCACTTCAATTTCGTTCGACTTCATGTCCACAATGGTCGCGATACCGGTGCGCGTAAATCCGCCGCCCGCCGAAATCGGCGAGACCATCTCCCCGACTTGCGCATCTTTCGATACCACAATGCCGTCGAAGGGCGCGCGGATGATGGTGTTGTCCACCGCCTGCTGCGCTTCGCTGGTACGTGCGTCTGCTCCCGCTACCTGTTGTTTGGCCAGCGCGATTTTGGCTGTCAGGCTTTCCGTTGCCGTGGAAGCGTTGTCGAGGGTTTCCTGCGTCTGCACTCCCGCCTTTTGCAGTTGCTCCGCTCGTCCTAGCTGGATCTTGGCATTTTTTAGTTGCACCACATAGTCGGCGATGGCCGCCTGTGCGGTTTCTCGATCAGCCTTCGAAGACGCCAGCGCTCGCTTCACATCGGAATCATCCAGCGTCGCCAGCAGCTGGCCTTGTTTGACGTGCGTGCCTTCGTCAAAGAAAACTCCCGTCACGCGCCCGGTAATTTTTGCCGCAATCGTCGCGCGCCGCCGGGGTGTCACGTATCCACTGGCATTCAACAGCGATTGCCGCTCGCTCGCATCCGCCTTCGCCGCGGTCACCACTTCCACCACGGGCTTTTGATTGCGATAAGCAAATGCCGCCACCGCGATGCCCGCCAGAATCACAATCGGCAAAACGGTGATCACCACTCGCCGGGCGGTTCCGCTGCCGCCTTTTCGGTGGTCATCTCCGATTCGCAAACTTCCAAGATCAGGCTTCATAGGCTGGGGCGTAGACATCAGCGGAAAATGGCTCCTTAAGGTACAAATATCCCCACATCAATGTTACGCACAGCGACGCTAAAGATTACGGGATTACTGTCAATTATCTCCGCCAACGGAGTGCGGGCTGGAGACGGTACGTCATATTGTAACTTGCCTTTCGAGTTTTAGGAATTCGAGCCGCCTACCCGGGGGAATTGGTTATTTTTCGAATGTTGGCTTGACACGGCTAGCGCTTCGTTCTATTAAGGTGTTGTTACGCCTTGGTTTCTGTTCCATCTGCAGAGGGGTTCTCAGTGCAGCCTACCCGCCGTGACTTCCTGAAACTTACAACCGTTGGTGGCGTTGCCGCAGCCGTTTTTGGATTCGATTTGCAGCCCGCCTATGCTCAACTCCGGACGCTAAAGATCGCCAGAGCCAGCGAGACACGCTCTACGTGCCCGTATTGCTCCGTCAGTTGTGGCGTGATCATTTACACCATCGGCGACCGCGCCAAAAACGTAACCCCGCAAGTACTTCACGTCGAAGGCGACCCCGATCATCCTATCAACCGGGGAACGCTTTGCCCCAAAGGCGCCTCGCTTCAACAGGACATTTTGAATGAGCGGCGAATCGTCAAGCCGCAGGTGCGCCGCCCCGGTTCTGACCATTGGGAAGACATCTCCTGGGAAACCGCGCTTACGGAAATCGCGCAAAAGGTCAAGAAAACCCGCGACGACAATTTTATTGAGAAAGACGCCCAGGGAAAGACTGTAAACCGCTGTGAATCCATCGCCTGGACCGGCGGATGCACCGACACCAACGAATTCAACTACCTCGTGGTAAAGACCATGCGCGCCCTGGGGGTCGTGCACCTGGAAAACCAGGCCCGCGTTTGACACGGCCCCACGGTCTCAAGTTTGGGACCAACGTTTGGCCGCGGCGCGATGACGAATGGCTGGGTGGACATTAAGAACACCGACATGATGCTTATCATGGGCGGTAACCCGGCAGAAAATCACCCCTGCGGCTTCAAGTGGGCCATTGAAGCGAAACGCAACCGCAACGCCAAAATGATCGTCATTGATCCGCGCTTCACGCGCACCGCTTCGGTGGCGGATTTATTTTGCCAGATTCGTGCGGGAGCGGACATCGCGCTGCTCGGCGGCGTCATCAAGTACGCCATTGAAAATAATCGCATCGCCAAAGACTATCTCGTCAACTACACCAACGCCGCCTTCATCGTGAAAGACGACTTCAAGCTCCCTGAAGAGGATGGTGTGTTTTCCGGTTTCGACGAAAAGAAGCAGAGCTACGATCGTTCCACCTGGAACTATTCAGGCACCGGCGGCGCCAACGTGCAAAACGCCGGCATGCAGACCGGCCAGGGCGGCATTGCGCCTCCGCTCCCGCCCATGCCGGAAAAGGTTGATTTCGACCTGACGCTGCAGAATCCCCGCTGCGTGTATCAACTTTTGAACAAGCACTATTCCCGGTATACGCCGGAAATGGTCGAACGCATCACCGGCATCCCGCGAGATCAATTCCTGAAAGTGGCCGACCTGTTCACTTCCATCCGTAAAGATGGCGACATGAAAAAGGCCGCTACGATTATTTACGCCGTCGGCTGGACCCATCATTCCTTCGGAACCCAGATCATCCGCACGGCGGCCATCCTTCAGTTGATTTTGGGTAACGTTGGCCGGGCCGGCGGCGGCGTCAACGCTTTGCGCGGCCACTCCAATATTCAGGGCGCCACTGATATGGCTGGCATCTTTGACAACCTCCCTGGCTATCTAAAGGTGCCCAATCCCGGTGACGGAAATTTTGACGGCTGGATGAAACGAATTACGCCCACCCAGGCTAAGCCGGCGCCGTGGCAGTCTTTCAATTACTGGAGCAACACTCCCAAGTTCGCCGTCAGCTTCATGAAGGCCATGTACGGTGACGCCGCCACCAAGCAAACCGACTGGGCGTATGACTACCTGCCGAAGGTAGACCGCAATTTTTCGTGGGTCCAGCTCTGGGACAACATGTACAACGGCATCGTGAAAGGCATGTTTGCCTTCGGCATGAATGGCGTAGCCATCGGTCCGGATTCCAGGAAAAATATTGACGCGCTCAAAAAAGCCGACTGGCTCGTCGTCGGCGAGATTTACGAGGACGAAACCAGCGAATTCTGGAAGTCGCCAGGCATCACCGCCGACGAAATGAAACAGATTCAAACCACCGTGTATCGCCTGCCGTGCGCCGGGTTCGCCGAAAAAGACGGCACCTTTACGAACTCCGCGCGCTGGCTGCAGTGGAAAAACGCCGCTTTACCTTTACCGGGCGACTGCAGACTCGACCAGGCCATCGTGGCGCAGATTTTTCTGCGCGTGCGGGCGCTTTACGCCAAGGACCCGGGAAAATTTCCCGATCCCATTCTCAAGCTCGCCTGGAGCTACACCGACCCATCCAGCCCCGCTCTCTCCGACGTGTTGAAGGAGATAAACGGCAAGGCTCTCGCTGATCTCGAAGACCCCGTCACCAAGCAGCAGATCAAAGCCGGGCAGCAACTCCCCGGCTTCGCCTGGCTGAAAGACGACGGCACCACCATCTGCGGCAACTGGATTTATTCCGGCTCTTTCACGGAAGCTGGAAATCTAACCATGCGGCGAGACCCTGCCGATCCTTCGGGAATGGGCGTGCACCAGAATTGGGCTTTCTCCTGGCCCGCCAACCGTCGTGTGCTCTACAACCGCGCTTCGTGCGACCTCGACGGCAAGCCTTTCGACCCCACCCGTAAACAAGTTTGGTGGAACGAAGCCACTCAAAAATGGGCCGGCAACGATGTTCCCGATTTCAAGTCCGACTCAAAACCGTCCGACCACATGGGTCCCTTCATCATGAACGCCGAAGGCGTCGGCCGAATCTTCGGCCCGCTGGGCGCGTTCGCCGATGGGCCTTTCCCTGAGTTCTACGAGCCCGTCGAAAGCCCCATTGATAATCCGCTGCATCCCAAGGTGACGCACAACCCGGTCGTCAAGCGCTTCAGGACACCCGACGACAAATACGGCGGTCCCAAAGAGGGCTACAACATCGTTTGCACCACCTATCGCTTGACTGAGCACTACCATTACTGGACGAAAAATAACCCTATGAACGTCCAGTTGGTCCCCGAGCCTTTCGTGGAGATCCCCGCCGAAATGGCCGATGAAATGGGCCTCCACGGCGGCGAAAAATTAAGAGTCTCCAGTATCCGGGGAGAGTACATTGCCAAGGCCATGGTCACTCGCCGTATCAAGTCCATGATGATAGACGGCAAGAAGACCTATCAGATCGGCATCCCCATTCATTGGGGCTTCCGCGGCATCGCTGAAGACGAAGGGAAGACGGCGCGCACGCTGACGAACAATCTCTCGCCTACGGTCATTGATCCCAACGCCTTCACGCCGGAATTCAAAGGCTTCATGGTGAAAGTGGAAAGGGCCTAAAAATCACATGAGCCAGGCCACCCTACGCATCCAGAAAATTTCCGGCCACGCCGGCAGTATCCCCGGCGAAGGCACGCAACGCGAAGAGACCGTTTGCAAGCTGATTGACACCACGACTTGCATCGGTTGCAAAGCTTGCGAAGTCGCCTGCATGGAGTGGAACGACCTGCCGTTCGGCGAAACTATTTTCAACAATACTTACCAGACCATGCCGGAGACGCGCTGGAACTATTGGAACCTCATTCTCTTCAATGAGCACGAGCGCGAAGATGGTTCGCTCATGTGGCTCATGCGCAAAAATCAGTGCATGCATTGCGCCGAGCCCGGCTGCCTCGCCGCCTGCCCCGCCGATGGCGCCATCGTGCAATACACCAACGGCATCGTGGATTTTCAGCAGGACAAGTGCATCGGCTGCGGCTACTGCATCACCGGCTGCCCTTTCAACATTCCGAAATTCAACACCGAAACCAAGCGCGTCTACAAATGCACGCTCTGCACCGATCGCGTCAGCGAAGGCCTCGAGCCTGCCTGCATCAAGGCCTGTCCAACCGGATGCCTGCATTTCGGCACTAAAGACGACATGCGCGCCCTCGCGAATTCCCGCGCTAAACAGTTGCAGGAGCATTCCAATTTTCCCAACGCCGGGGTCTACGACCCTCCGGGCGTCGGCGGCACTGGTGTCATGTACATCCTCCACGACATCACCAAGCCGGAAATTTACGGCGGCCTGCCCGCTGATCCGCGCGTACCGTGGTCCGTCAAACTCTGGAAGCATCCGCTGAAGTGGTTGGGTAACCTGGCCATGGTCGGCGGCCTCATCGGACTTTTTGTACATTACATCCGCTTCGGGCCAAAGGATGATCCCGACGACCCCACGGAAAATCAGAATGCTCCGCCAGTCGCCGGGCCTCGACTAGTGGACGACACGACACCTGGAGAACGGCTCCCATGAACAATCGCGCCGACGCCGAAGCCGACGAAATACTGCCGAACGGGCACATCGTGCGCTACCCGTTTCGCGAGCGCCTGATGCATTGGATCAACGGCTTCGCCTATCTGTACCTCATGCTCACGGGCCTGGCGTTTTGGTCGCCGTGGCTCCTGTGGATCGCCGTAGTCCTCGGCGGCGCACAAATTTCCCGCCTGCTGCATCCCTGGGTCGGCCTTGTTTTTGCGTTCAGCCTCACTTGGATGTACATCACCTGGGCTTCCCAGATGCACACCACCGACTCCGACAAGGCCTGGATGAAATCCATCGACCACTACGTCCGCAATGAAGACGAAGAAATGCCTCCGGCCGGCCGCTACAACATGGGCCAGAAATTATTGTTCTGGGGATTTGTCTTCTGTGGAGTTTTGCTGCTGCTCTCCGGCCTCGTGCTCTGGCTGCCTGAATACATTTCCTGGAACGCGCGCGCCCTTCGCTACGCCGCCGTACTGATCCATCCGGCGGCAGCTTTGCTCACCATCGGCCTGTTCATGATTCACATTTACATGAGCGTCTTCGCCGAACGCGGAGCCCTGAACTCCATGATTCGCGGCGACGTCTCCCAGAATTTTGCCCGTCGCTATCATCGCCTCTGGTGGGAGCGCATCGTCGGGGCCGTCAGCCGCAGATAATGGCGGCCAAAATTGTCCCCAGCGACTACGACGGGCGTATTCGCCGGGCTGAACGCCTCGCTTCTCTCCATCCCTTCGCGCGGGAAATTCTCACCTTCTACAAGCGCATCGCCGAGTTTCAAAAAACCCTGTATCTTCGCGTTCTCGACCACGATAAACGGCAATCTGTCACGCCGCTGCTCACGAGAGATCAGCTGGATACCGCCGGCTTGATTCCACAATTCCGGGAATTCCTCAGGCTGGTCGCGGAGCACGCCCCTTTGCCCCTCGCGGATTCAGCCCGTGAAGTTTCCAGCGAGCCTTCGGGTCCGATTGCCTCGAGACTGGAGCGCTACTGGAGCGGAGATCGCGGCGATGATTTCTCCAACGCCGCATTCGAACAATTCTTGCCGCGTGCATTCCTGCAGCCCTATGCCGAGCACCTCGCCGCTGATCACACGCCAGGCGCAGTCGCCGGCTCCCCCTCGCTGTGTCCTCTGTGCAACTCCCGCCCGTTGCTGGGCGTACTTCGCCCCGAAGGCGACGGCGGCAAAAGGTTTTTGCTGTGTTCTTTCTGTCTTCGCGAGTGGGAATTTCGGCGGATTATTTGCTCCACCTGCGGAGAGGAAACCGAAACCAAATTACCCGTGTATGTCGCCGAGCAATTTCCCTACATCCGAGTGGAAGCCTGCGACACCTGTAAATTTTATCTGCGCACGATTGATCTGACTAAAGATGGAAACGCCGTCCCGCTGGTGGACGATCTCGCCGCTCTCCCGCTATCCCTGTGGGCCGCTGAGCATGGTTACTCGCGCGCCCAACCGAATCTTCTCGGCACGTAGAGCACCCTCGCGCCCTCACTGCAATTTTTACGCTTGAATGTTGACGCCCTTCCAGAACGCCACGCGATCCTTAATTTCTTTTGCCGCCGCCTTCGGCTCCGGATAATACCAGGCCGCATTCTCATTCTTCATGCCGTCCACTTCCACGTGGTAGTAGTGCGCCGTGCCTTTCCAGGAACACTCGCTCGTATGGTTGCTGGGTTTCAGAAACTTTTTCTCCACCGCCTCCAACGGAAAATATTCGTTCCCTTCCACCTGCACCGTGGCATTGCTTTCCGCGATCGTCTTCCCTGCCCATGTTGCCTTCGCCATATCGTTCTCCTGAACCACTCCACCGTTCAGCCGCATCATTGCGCACTTGCATTTGGACAAAAGAATTAATTTCTTCTGATTCCGCACCTTAGATGTCCCCGTCCCCCGTTTTGTTACAATCGAGCCCATGAAAAAAGCCTGCCCCAGCCACCTCTCACTGACTTCACCAATCGTCAGAAGCATCGCTCTTCTCGTCGCTTCCTCAGTGTGCACCGCTTCTCTGTTCGCGCAAAACGCATCCCGGCACCGCGCCGCAGCTAGCCCGCAGCAGGTCGCCCCCGATCTCGACGCCCGCCTCGCCAGGTTCAAGCCCATCAAAATGCCGTTTCACCAGCAAAGGCTGAGCCCGCGGGAAATCCAACTCGTGCACAAGCTCGTCGAAGCCGCAAACTATATCGAACAAATTTATTGGCGTCAGAGCGATCCCGAAGGGCTGAAACTCTATCTTTCCCTGACCAAAAGCACCAAAACGCAGGACCTCAAGCTTCGCCGCTTCCTCAAAATCAACGGCAGCCGCTACGATCTTGTTGACGAGATGAAGCCCTTCGTCGGCACTTCCCCGGCACCTCCCGGACGCGCCTTGTATCCCGCCGGAGTGACGCGCGAAGATATCGAGAAATACGTGGCTCAGCATCCCGAAGAAAAAGCCGCGCTTTACGGTGATTACACCATCGTTCGCAGGGACGGCGACAAGTTCCTCGCCACCCCGTACCACGTGGAATTCGCGCCATTCCTGAAGCCCGCCGCCAAAGCCCTCAACGAAGCCGCCGCTCTCAGCCAGGATCCCGCCTTCGCCAAATTTCTGCGCCTGCGCGCCCAGGCCCTTCTCAACGATGACTATTACCAGAGCGATCTCGCCTGGCTCGATCTGCAGGATCCCAAGTTCGACCTCATCCTCGCTCCTTACGAAACCTATCTCGACAATTTGCTCGGAGTGAAAACCTCCTATGGCGCCGCCGTCCTGGTTCGCAACGAAGAGGAAAGCAGAAAACTCGAGATTTATCAGAAATACATTCCAGACCTCCAGGAATCTCTGCCTCTCGATAAAGCCGATCTTCCTTCCAAGCGCGGTCATCTAACTCCCATGGAAGTGATGGACGCGCCTTTTCGCACCGGCGACTTGCTCCACGGCTACCAATCCGTCGCCGATAACCTTCCTAACGATGCCCGCATTCATGCCGCCAAAGGCAGCAAAAAGATTTTCTTCAAAAATTTTATGGACGCCCGCGTAAACGAAGTCATACTCCCGCTGGCGAAACGATTGATGCGCGAAGATCAAGCCGCCAAAGCTTCCGGCGACGGCTACCTCGCAGGCACGCTCATGCACGAAATCAGCCACGAGCTTGGCCCTGATTATTCAAGAACGCCGCAGGGCCAGCGAGACATCCGCGAAGCCATTGGCGGAAGCTTTTCCGGCCTCGAAGAGGCTAAAGCCGACGTCGTCGGTATGCTTGGACTGCAATGGTTGAATGCCCACGGTCAGCTCAGCAAAGAAAAGCTGGAGGAAGATTACATTTCTTACGTGGCCGGAAATCTGCGCACCATTCGCTTTGGCATCGCCGAACCCCACGGACGCGCCGAAATGATGGAGTTCAGTTATATGATCGAACAGCGCGCCATCACCCGCGATTCGTCCACCGGCCGCTATGCCGTCGTCGTCGAGAAAATGCCCGCCGCCATTGCGGCGCTCGCGAGAGAGTTGCTCGAACAGGAGGCCACCGGCGATCGCGCGCGCTGCGAAGCGTGGTTCGCGAAATACGCCGTGCTTCCTCACGAGTTGCAGGAAGCCCTAGCTAAAGTTTCCGACATTCCCGTAGACGTACAGCCGATTTATTCCTTTGAGGAGACCATTCGATGAGTGAACAGAATTTTTCGAATCACACCAAATTTGTGCCCGCATTTCATTTCTTCGTGCTGCCAGTGTTGCTGCTGAACCTCGGTTCAGCAGTCGTTCGCTGGAAGGCGTCGCTGTGGTCCGTAGGCGGAGCGATCTGGGTTTTAACCTCGGTGGCCCTGGTGGTCGGCTTCCTGACCGCCAGGCTTTTCGCACTCAAAGTCCAGGACCGCGTGATCCGCCTCGAGGAACGCCTGCGCTATGAAAGACTGCTGCCGCAGGATCTGCAAGCGCGTTTCGGCGAATTCACACCCGGACAGTTAGTGTCGCTGCGGTTCGCGAGCGATGCGGAATTACCGGTGCTGGCGCGCAAAGTTTTAGATGAAAAAATCCAAGATCGCAAAGCCATCAAACAACAGATTAAAAGCTGGCGGGCGGATAACCTGCGCGCGTAACGGAAAGGCTCCCAAAACAATGCGATTTGCTTCGCTCAAAACCTCAGCGTGCCGTTGCGGTAGCCGCCGCGCCCTCAATTTCTGCAATTTCCTGCCCGCTCAAATTCACATCGGCAGCGCCCAGCACGCCTGCCACCTGCTGGGCGTTGCGTGCGCCCACAATCACACCGGTAACCGCCGTTAGCCGTAGTGCCCACGCTATCGCCACTTCTCCCGGCGAGCATGCGTGCCGCTGCCCGACCAGCCGAAGCCGCTCCACCAGTGCAATGTTTTTCGAAAGCCGCGGCTCCTTGAATTCCGGGCTCCGGCTCCGAAAGTCATCCGCCGGCAACGCCGCCGCGCGCTCGCGAGTCATCGCCCCGGTTAACAATCCCGAAGCCATCGGAGCATACGAAATCACACCAATTCCCTGTTTTTCGCAGTACGGCAATATTTCCGCTTCTATCGCCCGCCGAATCATCGAATACGGTGGCTGCAGCGACGTCACCGGCGCGATTTTTTCCGCGCGCTTCAATTGCTCCACGTTAAAGTTGGAAACTCCGATCCACTTAACTTTGCCCTCTTTTTGCAGCGCCGCCATCGTCTGCCACGCTTCTTCCAGCCCCTGTCCGTTGTCAGGC
>JBBRPU010000076.1:0-12045 GCA_038227545.1 Candidatus Acidiferrales bacterium | reverse complement strand
CAGAGCAACTTCGCGCCAGAGCGTTCAAGCTGCCTGCTGATCCCCCATGCTGACTCCCGACCGACTCCTGCGCATGTTCGTCGAAATAATTTTCGTGCTGCTAGGGCTGCTGGTGGTGTGGCTGGGGCTGACCGGACACATTTTTTTTGACCGCCACAAATTACCGTGGCTGATCTTGAGCGTGGCGCTGATCCTGTGGGGCGCTCGGGGACTTTACGCCAAACCGGGACGCAAGCCTCTGGGCCTGGAAGACTACACTCGCGCGGTTTCACTGAAAATTCTAGGAATAGTGCTGCTGGCGATTTCACGGGTGCCGTTCAAGTGGGTCGGGCCGCTGCTGGCATGCGCGGGTTTGCTTTTAGCGGCGCGCGGAGTCGCAGGTTCCGTGCTATTGTTGCGCCCCTCACGCGTGCACCGCTGAAGCAACGACAGCGGTTACCTTGATGATCTAGAAAGGAACAAATCTTGTTCAAAGAATTCAAAGAGTTTGCCATGCGCGGCAACGTATTGGACCTGGCGGTGGGCATTATCATCGGCGCCGCGTTCGGAAAAATCGTGGCGTCCTTCGTGGAAGACATCATCATGCCGCCGATCGGACGACTGCTGGGCCATGTGGATTTTGCGAACTTGTTCATCAGCCTGAATGGCACGCATTACGACACGCTGGCGGCCGCGAAAGCGGCAGCGGCACCGACGATAAATTACGGATTATTCATCAACACCATCATCAACTTCCTGATCGTCGCGCTGGCGGTCTTTCTGGTGATTCAACAAGTGAATCGCTGGGGTAAGAAGCCGGCGCCACCGGCGGCGCCCACCACGAAGGATTGTCCGCAATGCGCGATGGCGATTCCGTTGGCAGCCAAGCGCTGCGGACACTGCACCACGCAACTGGCATAAATCGAGCGGGATCCGCCCGCGCAGCATCGCACGTCAAGCCTTGGGAGTTGGCTTACGCTTGGTCTGATTGGCGTCCAGGTGCGCGCGCAGGCGCTTGACGACCTCTTCTTCGCGGCCGTCGTCCAATTCTTTTTGCACTTCTTCGAGCGCAAAATGCACCACGTCGTGATGGTGCAGCTCCTGCGGAGCAAGCACATCGCTGAAGCGCAGCCATAAGCGGTGCAACAGGTTGACTTCATTGCCGGTGAGGTTGGGCGCGTGCGGGCCCAGAACTTTATAAACCTTGTCGCCATTGGCGAGGTGGATTTCCAGATTGAATTGCGGCTTTTGATCGCCCAGTTGTTCCCAGCCGTCGCCAATCTGACGCGCCTGCTCTTCGGTGGTTTCTTTCGCGGAGTGTCCCAAAACAATGGTGCTGGATTTCAACGCCGTCGCGGCGCGCAAGATGCCGTCCCACAAATCATTGGCAGCCACTACCGCGAGGCGGATGGATTTGCCTCTCTTTTCCGCCATGCTGAGGGCTTGCGTAAAAAGATGCTGTTCGATGCTGCCGAAAAGCTGGTCGGCGTCCAATTCGTTTTCGCCGGAAGTGGAGCGGCGCAACAAGCGAATATGCAGCACGACAATGTCGCGACGTCCGGGCTTGATGCGATCCAGCACGTTGCCAAGGTGATAGAGCGCGTAATGATTGCTGACCGGCACCAGAATATTTCCCGGACGCGCGCCAACTCCCTCTGGTGTCAGTTCGCCTTCGAGCGCCAGGTTGAACTGATCCATTTCCACGTGAGCGCCGCTATGCCGTGCGCGCCGCTCTGAAATAGTGAACACGATATAAAGCAAAATGGAGAAAGCGCCGCCGGCTACGGTGGCGATGGGCTTGGTGAAGAGGTTGATGAAGGCGATCAGAAAGAGCGTCAGCGTGATGAGCGCCAGCCCCACGGGAATCTGCGTTCCGCCAATGGTGAAATTCAGCGGCACCTGGAATTCGCGCTGGCCTGGGCGCGTGTAACGCAGCACCAGAACGGCCAGGCCGTTCATGGCGAAACTCCAGATCACCCCGAAAGCGTACAGGTTGGCGAGAAATGTGACGTCGCCGCGACTGATGATGATGGTAACGATCTGCAAGAGAACTACGATATTGATGATGCGGTAGCTGGTCCCGTAGCGCTTGTGCGGCTGGCGAAACCAGTCGCTCAACACGCCGTCTTCTGATACGCGATTCAAAACTCCATTGGAGCCCACAATCGCGGTGTTCACGGCGCCGGCCAGAATCAGGGTGCCGACAACCACGACGAACCCGTGGAAAATCAGCCGCGCCCAGATCGGTCCTTGCAGGCTCATCGCCAGGCCGCCGATCAAGTTCTCGAGGAAGCCCTGGCGCACATCGTCGGGAATAATCATCACCGCGAAGAAAGAAACCAGTGAGGTGAACACCAGGCTGTATACGAAAATTACCAGCCCGGCTTTGCGCAAATTCTGGAGCTTGGGGCTTTCGATTTCGCGATACACCTGCGCGAGGGATTCTTCGCCGCTCATGGCCAGCACGGAATGGCCGAGCGCGATGAAGATGGCGATGATGCCGAACATGTGCGGAAGACTGCTGTGCGCCAGCCAGCCCAGCGCGCTGGGTCCCAGGCGCAAATTATGTGGAGAAGGCCACGGCGGCAGCGCGGAGTGCCGCACGATCACGGTGTAAATGCACCAGGTGATCAGCATAACCACCATTACGGTGACCAGCTTCATGATATGCAGAGCTTTTTCGCTGGATTCGGAAACGCCCTTGGTGTTTTCCCACCAGAAGTACACCGTCACGACGACGGCAAATCCGGCGGAAATAACGCTGACAGAAGTGGCGGTCAGGGGAGTTGAGCTGATATGCAAATATTGGCCCAACTCGCTGATCAATCCGGACAGATACTGTCCCGCGGCCACGCCGCTGATCGGCCCGGTCAAAACATAATCGAACATCAGAGCGGAAACGCTGAATTTCGCCAGCGTGCCGCCCAGAGCGCTTTTTACGGCGCGATACACGCCGCCGCGCACGAACATGCTGCAACTTTCCACGTACACCGCGCGCACGGCGTACGAAAAAAGCATGATGGCTAGAATGAACCAGGGCGCCGTTTTGCCGATGTAGCCTTCGGCTTCACCTCCGGCGTAATACGCGGAAGAGGCGAGATCGTTTAGAACGATAGCGGCGGCGCGCCAGAACGAAATGAAGGTCAGCAGCGCAGTGGTGGCGACAATGACACGCGGAACCCCTGCTCCCCGGCCGCCATTGGCGGCAGGAGTGTTAGAAATCGTACTCATGAATGGATATCGATTTACCCGAGATTAAAATCGTCGCACTTTTCAGGGATGAAGTCTAGCTGCCGATACTCTAATGCTGAAGAGAAGAACGATTATCTATTGAACTTATTTAGTGAGGTTGAGTAGTGAGATCGCGAAACGCCGCGGCACATTCGGCGCAGGGGCATATGGCGCGTAGATGGTCGTAACTGAAAATGCCGGTGTTGTGACCATCGTTGAAGCTGATCTGTACCGCGTAGTTGCCGACTTGCGTGGCAGACTGGGCGCGAATTTTGGGCTTGAACATGGGCAGGGCCGGTGAAGAAACCGGCGCAGCTTTCGTGGCGGCGCGCTTGTGCTGCTCTTCCTGGTCACGTTTCTCGTTGCAGGTGGCGCAAGGGCATTCTTCGCGCAGGTAAGCAAAATCGTAATGGCTGGTGTGATTATCGGCCCAGGTGATGTCCACGCCAGCGCTGCTGGAAACGTGGATCTTGATGGCCAGCGGTTTTTTGCGTTGATCGAGTGGAATAGCCATCGGCGATTAGCTGTGCCCGCTCCTGGTTCTGCTGTCGCAGCAATCTCCCGGGGGAATGGGATTGCCGTGCGGGCAGGTTTTGGGGTGCCCGAGAAAGGTGCAGATACGCTGGTCCAGCTCCGGGCTGATGATGTGTTCGAACTTGCAGGCCTGCGTGTGGGCCTCGGAATCATCTATGGCAAACGTATCTTTGAAGAGGCGCTCCGCCAGGCGATGGCGGCGCACCACGTCGCGGGCGCGACGGCTGCCTGTTTCCGTCAGGTGTACATCACTCTCGCGCATCTCCACCAGTTTCAGATCGGCCATGCGCCCTAGTATGCGCACCGGATCGGTGGCACCCGCGGCGTGAATATTTCCGAGCTGCGGGCTGGTGCCCTCTTCGCCAAACATCCAGATGCGCTCGAGCAAATGATCAAAGCGGATTTCGTCATCCAGAGAAACCATGGTGTCCGTGGTGGTGTCTAGGCTGAGCCGCCCGTGCGCCAATTCAATGCGGCGATTGGCTTGGCGCGCGATGTCGGGATCGTGCGTAACCATCAGAATGGTGTGTCCCGCGTGATGCAATTCGCGAAAAATATTTATGACAATGGCTTCGTTGGCTTCATCCAGGTTGCCGGTGGGTTCGTCGGCAAGGATTAATTTGGGCTGATTGATGAGCGCGCGCGCGATGGCTACGCGTTGCTGTTCGCCACCGGACAATTGCGCCGGGAGGTGCGTAAGGCGGTCGCCGAGGCCAACGCGCTTCAATGATTCCTCGGCTTGTTTTTCATCCGTCACGCTGTGGAAATATTGCGCCAGCATCACGTTTTCCAGTGCGCTCAAATACGGGACCAGGTGGAATTGCTGAAACACGAAGCCAACTTTTTCAGAGCGGTAACGCACGAGTTGGCTTTCCGTGCGTTTGGCGAGATCAATGCCGTCCACAATGGCGCGGCCGGACGTGAGTGTGTCGAGTCCACCCAAAATATTTATCAGCGTGGTCTTGCCGGAGCCGGACGGGCCCATCAGCGCCACCCATTCGCCGGGATCAACGCTGAAGCTGACGCCGTCGAGCGCGCGCAAGGTTCCATATTGTTTGATGAGCGCGTCTACGACGACTTGCGGCGCGGCCGGTAATAGCGGCGCACTCACGATTCACCCCGAAATACGGAAGCCGGGGAAATATTCGCGAGACGCCGCAGCGGATACGCGCTGATGATGGCGACAAGGATGGTGAGACCCACAGAAACAGGATACACAATCAGTCGCGGGCGCGCCGCCACGCCAAAAACACTCTTGCCGAGCCAGATCGAAAGCAGCAGCCCGGCAGCGCCGCCGATGACGCCGCCCGCCAGGCCCAGCAGCGCGGCTTCGGCGAGAAATAAACGCAGCACGCGCCTGGTGGCTCCGCCAATCGCTTTCATCAGGCCTACGTCGTTTTTGCGTTCCATGGCCACGTTAGTCATCGCCGCCATCACGCAAAGTCCTGTAAGGGCCAGTACTAAAATGATCGTGCTGGTGAGCAGTCCGCTGATGCGATTGTAAATCTTTGCCTCGGCGTCGGTGAATTGCCGCAGCCCATGCACATCCGCGCCCGGGACGTGCTGCGCCAGCGCCGCGATGTAGTCGCGAATTTCACGCGGGGTGCCGGAAACATTCAACTGCATCAGGCTAATTTTTTCGGGAAGCGCGGCCAGACGCTGTGCGGCTTCCAGCGTGGTGGAAATCTGGTTGTCTTCTTCATCGCCACGCGCGGGCGCAATCATCGCGACGCAAGCTTCTTCCCTGCCCGAATTTTGCAGCCGCAAAGAATCACCGAGCTGCACGTGCAATTGCTCCGTAACTTTGGAGCCGACAACACAAATATTTTCCTTCGAGTCCTGAGCTAGAGGCGCTCCCTTGAGCGAGCCTCGCACCGACATAGCCGGCGGGAATTCCCAACGCTTGCCGGCGACGACCACCTTGCTGGATAAATTCGTCCTCGAAGACGAAGCGTCTACGACCACGTAGAGATCAGAAATTGCCGAGGATTGCGGCGGGGCGTGGAATTCGCGCACCTGTCTTACAACGGCTTCATCGAGAAGCGCGGGCGCAGACGCACCGGTTTCGCGCGGCGCGACGATGACGTTGGTGCCAAAGGCGCGGAATTCTTTGGTCAGCCGGGTCTTGGCGTCTATCTGAATATTCAAGAGCGCGGCGGTAAGCGCGGCGCCGGCGCCCAGCGCCAGAAGAATTACGAGCAGGCGGCCGCGTTGCGCCGCGAAAAGTCGCCGCACGATGCGCCAGAACATTTTGCGATCGGGCATTTATTCGCCTCGCAAAATGGGCGCGGGCTCGTAACGCGCAGCGCGATGCAACGGAATGGCGCTGCCGAGCAAAGTCACGGCTCCCGCCAGTGCGAGCACAACAATGAAAACCAGAAGCGAGGGTTCGGGAGCCACGCCAAAAATCTTTTGTCCGAGCTGGCGCGCCAGAACGATTCCCACGGCGTAGCCCACGCCGCCGCCCACAAGGGCCAGCAGCAACTGCTCGGCGGCCAGCAAAAATCCGATGGTGCCTGATCCGGCGCCGATCGCTTTCATCAAGCCGATCTCCGAGCGCCGTTCGATCACCGCAGCCGCGGAGGACGCGCCCACGGCCAAAGCCGCGGCGAGCATGGCCGCCAGCGTAGCGAGCCAGAGCAGAGTACGCACGCGAGTGAGGATGCTACCTTCGCCTTCGGCGACGCGGCGAATGACGCGCGCATCGGCACCCGGCAATACTTGTTTTATCTGATAAGCAATGGACGAAGCATAAGGACTGCACGACCAGCGTTCCAGCTCCACGGCATTCATAGTGGAGGGACTGCGGCGCCCAAAGTCATCTTCCGGTTTGGTGAGGGCGCTGACGTACAGGCGGCGATATTCGCCGGGCTTATCAGCCAACAGTTGCGCGATTTGCAACGGCGCGACGATGGCGTCGTCTTCGGGGCCGCCGCCGGAAAGAATTCCGGTGACAGTCAAATTTGTATCGTGGCCGCCAGAAATAATATGGACGGCGTCTCCGAGCTTGACGTTGGCCCGCGCCGCAAACGATTTGCCCACGACACATTCCTGGGAATCGTCAGCAAACCAGCGGCCTTCTACGTTCCACCAAGAGTTGGTTTTCTCCATGCCGGTGACATATTCATGTCCATCCGGCAGCGTGATGGAACGATGTGCCCACGTGCCGATCAACGTGGTCTTTATGGCAGCAGTAGTTGACTCCGCAGGAGCTGGCGGCACTTTTCCAGATACTTCTACCGGTAATTCCATGACCGGCGCGAAACCTACAATGTTATTGCGCCAGAAAATTGTTTTGAGCTTGCCCAAGTCCCGCTCCGGCAGATAAGCGCCGGCGTTTGCAGGGCGATAATCTACACCGCCAATTTCCAGTGGCAGAGAATCAGCCTGCGGCGTGACCAGCAGGTTGGCGCCTAATCCGCGGAATTCGTGCGCCAGGCGATCGCCAACGTCCAGCGAAACGCTGAACGCCGCGGTGACCACCGCCATGCCCAACGCCAGCGCGGCGCCCGTCAGCAATTTGCGGCGGGGGCGGCGTGTAAAAGAATCGGCAACGAGGCGCAGAAACATACGGGGATGTGCGCGCGCTTAATGCTAGCGCGGAACCTCTTGAGCGGCCTGACCAAGCGTGTGCAGGTCCATCACGATGTCTCCGCCATCAATGTGCGACACGACGCCAATGGGATTGCAGCCGCCCTGATCTCCCACCGAAGGCACGTAAATCGCGGACCCGCAGTGGCGGCACACCACGTTCTGCCCGTCCTGGCGGTAGCCTTCCGCCCCGCAAATGCGGCAGGCATCCAGTGCGGTGCCGAAACCATTGGGCTTCCTGATGATCATGAAGCGCAGCGACTGGCCGCCCACGTTGACGGTGAAGAGATGCAGCTTGTCGTCCTGCACCTGCGACAAAGGCACGCGCACTTCATTTCCCACCGCGGTAATCGGCATCGAAGATGGCGGTGCCGAATTCGCGCGCGCGTAAATAAAATCGGCGGTAAGCACCAGAATGACCACCAGGCAGGCTGTCGCGGCCGCAATCATCCAGGTGCGCTGGCGGCGATTTTGCGAGTCGAGTAAGCGCTTTTCCGCTTCACCTGCGGCTTCTTTCGAAGCTTTCGAATGCGTAGCGCTTTGCCATTCGCGCAGTACCAGCAGCGCCGCCGCGCCAAAAATCAGCACGAAGAAAAATAATTCGTTGCGCACCACCGGGCCGATGATGGCCATTTCGGTTTTGCTGGAGGGCAGCCACTGCGACTCGCTCAACTCATGCAGGCCCGTCAGCGCGAGCTGAAAGCCCACGAGCATCAGAATGACGCTGGTCACTGCGAAAAATCGATGGAGCGGTACTCGCAACGTGCCTTTGAAGAAAAACAAGCCCACCGCTACCGCGGCGGCGATTCCCGCCAGGGTGCCAATCCACGTTTGCAATCCGGCGCTCGATAGCTCCACAGCGCGCAGAATGAGCGCCAATTCCGCGCCTTCACGCAGCACCATCAGAAAAACAAACAGAAATATTCCCCAGCCCGCGGCGGTGCCGGCGCGCGCGGCGTAAGCCTCCACTTTTTGCTCGATGTCTTTTTTCAGGTGGCGCGCAACGCGGTTCATCCATACGATCATCGTAACTACGAAGAAGGCGGCCACCAGCATCAGCAGGCCTTCGAAGCCGTCCTGATTGATGCGCCAATTTTCGAGCGCGACGGCCACGGCCAGGCTCAGCGCCGCGGCGGCGGCCACGCCAAACCACACAAAGCGCGCCAGGTGGGAACGTCCGGTGCGGGATAAATAGACGAGGATGATGCCGACAACCAGGGAAGCTTCGACACCTTCACGGAGGGCGATGAGGAACGCCGAGAGCACTCTATCTCCAGTTGTGAATCATTTGCAACTACAAATAAGTGTACGCTCGCGCCTATGCCCCGTCAAGCCGCGCAGCCTCTGACAGATACGTCACGGTAGAATGAATGCGCCTGCGATGAACATGATGTCTACGGTCAAAATCTCGGTCAGCCGCTGCGTGCTGTGCGCAGCGCTTTTTGTAGCGCCCACGGGCGCCCAGGAAGAGGCCAAGCGCGCTCCTGGCGAGCCGCGCGTGCAATTGCACGAGGACCTGAAGCGCGCGCAAAGAGCCGCCGAGCACGGGGACCAGGCGGAAACCGCGGGCCATGTGGATGAGGCGCTGCTGCACTACCAGGAAGCGGTGGTTTACGCGCCCAGAGAAATGTCTTACGCGTTGAAAGAAGCCGCGCTGCGTTCCAGGTTGGTTCGCACGCACGTGGACGCCGCTGAAAAGGCCGCGCTGGAAGGACGCATGGAGCGCGCCACGGAAGAATTGCGTAAGGCGTTACACATGGATCCGAAAAACACCGTGGTGGCCGAGAGACTATCGCAGATGAAGTCCATGGAAGACGAGCCGCCCAGCAAAGCGCAACTGGAAATAACCGGTTTGCCAAAGCTGCAGCCGAAGAGCGGAAACCAAGACCTCGATCTACGCGGGGAAACCCGGGCGGTGTATGAAGAACTGGCCGCCAGATTCGGTATTAAAGCTTCGTTCGATCCCGACGTGATGGGCCGGCAGGTGCGCCTGCGCGTAAAGGATGTGGACTTCTACACCGCGCTGACTTTACTCGGTACGCAAACCGGAACATTCTGGCGCGCGCTGAATCCCACGCTGATGTTTGTAGCTTCCGACACGCCCGAGAAACGCAAACAGTATGGCCCGGAGGCGCAGCAAACATTTTCGCTGCCTTCCTCCGTCGCTCCCGATGAAATGACGGAGTTATTGCGCGTGTTGCGCGACATCACCGGCGCCACACATCTGCAGCTCGACACGCGCAGCCGCACCATCACCATGCGCGACACGCCGGGCCGCCTGGCGCTTGCCGGGCAGCTAATCCAGGAAGTGGAAAAGGCGCGCGGCGAAGTTCTGCTGGATATTGATCTGCTGGAAGTGGATCGCGCGGCGATGCAAAAGCTGGGCCTCACGCCGCCGTCGTCCACTTCGTTGATTTTGCTGACGCCCAACGACATCAAGAAAATAGCGTCCTCCACCGACCTGGCAAATTTACTGACCAACGCGCAAAGCGTATTTTCCGGAAAAGGTTTTTCTGGTATTCCGCCATTTATCCTGCTGGGCGGCGGCCTGTCTACATTTTTACTTACGCTTCCGGGTGCCAGCGTGGATTTTTCCGATTCGCTCACGCTGGTGCGCAGCGGCCGCGAAGTTTTACTGCGCGCCCAGGATGGAAAGCCGGCTACGTTCTTTGTCGGCGACCGCTTCCCCGTCACGCTGTCGCTGCTCTCCTCCAGTCTGGGCACCGGTGGGGGATTTACCGGAGTTCCCGGCTCGGCCACTTTTCCAGAAACCAATTTTGTAGTCGGGAGTAATCCGTCGGCGCTGGTTGCGGGACGCTTTACCGGCGGCACGTTGCCGGACCTCGCGGTGGTGTTCAACAATGCGGCCGCCAATACGTTCACTATTTTGAAAAATCAGGACAACGGCAATTTCGTTCCAGTAACGCCGGCGCCGATTAGCCTGGGCGCGAACGAAACCGGACAGGTAGCCATCGGCACCGGAATCCTTCGCACGGACAGCACTAAATTCACCACCGCGCAGCCCGCCGACGTCCTCCTGGTGAATTCCACTTCCAACAATGTTTCCGTCTTGCTGGCCAATGTGGACGCCACCACCGGCGTTCCCGACGGCACTTTCAGCGAAGCGCTGGGTTCGCCCATCGCGGTGGGAGCCAATCCCAGCTCCATCATCGTGGCGGACTTCAACGCCGACGGCATTCTGGATTTTGCCGTCACCAACAAAAATGATAATTCCATTTCTGTATTTCGTGGAGTGGGCGACGGCACGTTCACGCAATTCCCGGCCTCGCCGTTCCTTTTAAACAAAAATGGCGTTACGGAAACCGGGCCGGTGGCCATGGTGGCCGGAACATTTCGCCAGGGCGACACCACAGATCTAGCGGTGGTGAACCAGACCTCCAACAATGTCTCCATCCTGCTGGACAACATTGATACCGGTTCGAACATTACGTTCAAGGAAGCCACCAATTCTCCGATCACTGTCGGAGCTTCTCCGGTGGCCGTCGCCACGGGAGACGTGAACGCCGACGGCGTCGGCGACCTGGCGATCGCCAATCAGGGTGACAACACCGTAACGCTTTTGTTGGGCAGCACCACCGTGGACGGCACCTTCACGACCGCTCCGAGTTCACCGTTGTTGACCGCCGCAGCCCCGGCCGGTGTTCAGATTGCCAGTTTTTCGAATGGGCCATCGCCCGACATCGCGGTAACCAACCGGGATCAGAGCACGCTCAGCGTGTTTCTGGGATTGGGTGGCGGATTATTTCAAAGCGCGGTGGAGTTGAACACCGCCGCCACGCCCGGCGCGCTGATCGTTTCAACCCTGACCACCAGCGGACTTCCCGATGTGGCGCTGGTCGCGCAAGGTCCCACGGCCGGCCAGGGAATCGTCGCTGTCATTCAGGATTCCGCGTCATTGGCGTCCAGCGGCAGCGGCACCGGGCAGACTCCCTACCCCGGCGCCGAATATATGGACCTGGGCCTGAAAATAAAGGCTACGCCGACGCTGCATCCCAACGATGAGGTGACGCTGCAACTGGAATTTGAAATACGCGCGCTGGCGGGCGGCAACGTAAATGGCATTCCGATACTTTCCAATCGCACGCTGACGCAAACGACTCGCGTGCACGAAGGGGTGCCTTCCGTGATTGGCGGTTTGGCAGATCGTGAAGAAACTCGCGCGATTACCGGGCTGCCGGGATTCGCCGAACTGCCGGGCATCGGCTACGCCTTCGGCGGGCGCACCAAAACTTTGACGGATACGGAATTGATGATTCTGATTACCCCGCACCGTTTGCGCGCACCGCAGAAACAAACAGGCACAATTTTTGCCGGGCAAGGCGAGCGAGGCGTAACGCCCAGCACGCTACCTTCGGAGCGCGTGCAGCCGCCATGATGCGCGGCACCAACTGGCGCGGCGCGAAGAAATGATCAGGGCAGCGGATCGAAAACTACCACGGGCTGGTAGGTTCGCGGTACCACCGCTTCCGCGATGGCGATCAGTTTTTCCTGTTGGCTGAAGACCCGCAGCCTGGGCGGGCGGGGCTCTCCCCCATCGAGTTGTACCGTGGCGCCCGGCGGCGGTTCGGCGCGTCCCGGCTGGATTTGCGCGACAGAAATATTAAATTTCGAGCCGTGGCGCACGCGCCGCTCGATCACCGGCAACACATTCATGCGCGGAAAATTGAGCAACAGATTTTCCAGCCGGAT
>JBBRPU010000075.1:0-12193 GCA_038227545.1 Candidatus Acidiferrales bacterium | reverse complement strand
GGGCAGGACCGCACCAAGAAGAAGCTGGCGGTGGCGGTTTACAACCATTACAAGCGCATATTTTTGAACAAGCAGCCCGGCGATGTGGAGCTTAGCAAGTCCAATATTTTGCTGATTGGACCCACCGGGACGGGAAAGACCCTGCTGGCGCAGACGTTGTCGCGCATGCTGGATGTGCCCTTCGCGATCGTGGATGCCACAACGCTCACGGAAGCCGGCTACGTGGGGGAAGACGTAGAAAATATTATTTTGAAGCTACTGCAAGCCGCCGACGGCGATGTACAGAAGGCACAGCAAGGCATCATCTATATAGATGAGATAGATAAAATCGCCAAGAAGGACGAGAACCCATCCATCACCCGCGATGTCAGCGGTGAAGGTGTGCAGCAGGCGCTGCTGAAGATTCTGGAAGGCACGGTTGCCAACGTTCCGCCGCAGGGTGGCCGCAAGCATCCGCACCAGGAATTTACGCCGGTGGACACCACCAACATTCTCTTCATCTGCGGTGGCGCTTTTGTCGGGCTGGAAAAAGTGATTGAAAAGCGCGCGGGACGCCGTTCACTGGGCTTTCATACCGATGCGTCCACGGCTGCACCGCAGCGCCGCAATACGGAATTGCTCGAACACGTGCAGCCGGGAGACTTAATTCGCTACGGATTGATTCCCGAATTCGTCGGCCGCTTGCCGGTCGCGGGCGTTATGAACGACCTGGACAAGTCCGCGCTGGTTAAAATTTTGACGGAGCCGAAGAACGCGCTGCTTAAGCAGTATCAGCGCCTGTTTGAGTTTGAAAATGTTCGCCTGCGCTTTACGGACGACGCGCTGGAAACGGTCGCGGAGCTCGCGATGCAGCGAAAAGTCGGCGCGCGCGGGCTGCGTATGATTCTGGAAGATTTGATGCTGGAGTTGATGTACCACCTCCCTATGCAGCGCAAAGTGCGCGATTTCGTGGTCACCGCGGAGATGGTTCGCACGCGCGAAATTAACTGGAGTTTGCTCGAAAAGGCTGGTTAGCTTTTTAGCACCACACCGAATGGTTTGCCAGCCTCAGATTTGAATCGCGATTATTATTCTCGCGACCTAATTTCAGGGGCCCCATGTTTAACAAGGAAAAACAGGAAATGAAGCGCGTACCGATGATGCCGGTGCGCGATATGGTCATCTTCCCGCAACAGATGACGCCGTTCATCGTGGGCCGGGAAGCCAGTGTCCGCGCGCTGGAAGAGGCGCTGACCGGCGACAAGAAAATTTTCCTGTCCACGCAGCATGACGCTTCGGTTGACGATCCCAAGCCGGAGGAAATTTACGCGGTTGGCACGCTTGCAAATATCGTACAGAGCGTAAAGCTGCCCGACGGAAACATAAAAGTTCTGGTCGAAGGAGTGGAACGAGCCCGCGCGCTGACCATCACCGCGGAAGAGGGTTTTTTCCGCGCTACCGTGCGGCTGCTGAATGCCCGCGTGGAGCCTTCACCGCAAGTGGAGCAGACGGTTCAGAAGATTACCGGTCTGTACGAACAGTTCATCAAGCTATCGCAGAGCCTGAATTACGACACCATGATCGCCGCGGCGCGCGTTGACGATCCTTCGCGCTTGTCCGACACCATCGCCGCGAATCTGCAGCTCCCGGTGGACGAAAAACAGGATTTGCTCGAGACCGTTGATCCTGTAGAGCGGCTCAACCGCATCGGGGACATACTGGAAATCGAGCTGGAAAAGCTTAACGTGGATCGCAACATCAATACCCGCGTGAAGCGCCAGATGGAGCGGGCGCAGAAAGAGTATTACCTCAACGAAAAGCTCAAAGCTATTCAGAAGGAACTGGGCCGCGGTGAAAAGAGCGAAATAGACGAGCTGAAAAAGAAAATTGATTCGGCCGGCATGTCCAAAGAAGTTCACGAGAAGGCGATCCAGGAGTTGAAGCGCCTGGAATTGATGCCGCCGATGTCTGCGGAATCCACGGTGAGCCGCAACTATCTCGACTGGCTGCTGGCGGTTCCCTGGAAGAAGAAATCCAAGGAAATACGCGACATACTGGCGGCAGAAAAGATTTTGAATGAAGAGCATTACGGCCTCGACAAGATTAAAGACCGCATCCTCGAATTCCTTGCCGTTCGCCAACTGGTGAAAAATCCCAAAGGTTCGATCCTCTGCTTTGTCGGGCCCCCGGGCGTGGGCAAAACCTCGCTGGCCATGTCCATCGGACACGCTACCGGGCGCAAATTTGTTCGTGTTTCGCTTGGTGGCGTCCGCGACGAAGCTGAAATTCGCGGCCACCGGCGTACGTACATCGGCGCGCTGCCTGGCCAGATCATCCAGATGATGAAGAAAGCGGGCACGGTCAACCCCATCTTCGTGCTGGACGAAGTGGATAAAATGTCCACCGACTTTCGTGGAGATCCTTCCGCGGCGCTGATGGAAGTTCTCGATCCGGAACTGAACCACGCCTTCACGGACCACTATCTGGACGTGGAGTACGATCTTTCGAAAGTGATGTTTGTTTGCACCGCGAACGTCCTGCACACCATTCCGCAGCCGCTGCAGGATCGCATGGAAATTCTGCGCATCCCGGGCTACACCGAGCAGGAAAAGCTGCAGATCGCCAAGCGCTTTCTGGTGAAGCGCCAGCGCGAAGCCACGGGCCTGCAGGAAAAAAATCTTTCCTTCACCGATGAAGGACTGCTGCATATCATTCGTCACTACACGCAGGAAGCCGGCGTGCGCAATCTGGAGCGCGAGATTCAAAATATTTCCCGCAAAATGGCGCGCAAGGTAGTGACCGACGGACCGAAGGCCGAGGTGAAGGCGGAGATAGTTCCGGCCAACGTAAACGATTATCTGGGCGTGTTGAAGTACCGCGAATTCTGGCTCGAAAAGCAGAACGAGATCGGCCTCACCACCGGGCTGGCGTGGACGGAAGTTGGCGGCACGGTGCTGACCACGGAAGCTACCCTAATGGAAGGCAAAGGGCGGCTCACGCTCACCGGAAAACTGGGCGATGTGATGCAAGAGTCCGCGCAGGCGGCGATGAGCTACATCCGCTCGCGCTCGGCCTCGTTTGGCCTACCCAAGGATTTTTATCGCAACATTGATATACACGTGCACGTGCCGGAAGGTGCCATCCCCAAGGACGGCCCGTCGGCAGGCATCACCATTTGCAACTCTATCGTGAGCGCGCTGACGCGCATTCCGGTGCGCCGCGATGTCACCATGACCGGTGAAATCACCTTGCGAGGCAAGGTTCTTCCGATTGGCGGCCTCAAAGAAAAACTTCTGGCGGCCCACCGAATGGGCTTGCGTACCGTACTGCTTCCGAAGGACAATGAGAAAGACCTGGCGGAAATCCCGCAGGAGATCCTCTCCAGTTTGACGATCCGATTTGTTGAAACCATGGATGAAGTTTTGCAAGTTGCTCTGGAACGGCTGATTGTGCCGATCGAGCATCCCGCGGTTGCGCCCGTCGCTGAACCGTTCGTGGCCGGTGCCGAGAAAGACACAAGTTTGACCAACTAAGAGTTCCGCTGGGCGGCTGTTTTCTGGCCTGTTCGCGTTTTAGCCTAGTGGCGCTTCGGGTTGAAGATAGTCTGGTTTGCCTCCCTGGCAGATTTCCATTTTTTCGCCAGTTTGTGCGCGCCACCTCGTAAACAATCCGGATTTCTAGGTCAATTGTCACCCATAAAAGTTAAGGACATATGAAAGAAACAAGCGTCGAAGGAAGTAATCAGATGAGCATCAGCCTTGCTGAGCTCAAAGAAAAAAACATCACCGACCTCGCCAAGATCGCCAAGGAACTCAACATTCCCGGCGCCAGCGGCATGCGTAAACAGGAGCTGATCTTTCAGATCCTCCGCGCGCAAACGGAAAAGAATGGCCTGATTTTCTCCGAGGGCGTTCTCGAATGCCTGCCGGATGGCTTCGGTTTTCTGCGCGCCCCGGAATACAACTACCTGCCGGGTCCCGATGACATCTACGTTTCACCGTCGCAGATTCGCAAGTTCGATCTGCGCACCGGTGACACCGTTTCCGGCCAGGTCCGTCCCCCGAAAGACGGCGAGCGCTATTTCGCGTTGATTAAGGTAGAAGCGGTAAATTTCGAAGATCCGGAAGTGGCGCGCAACAAAATTTTCTTCGACAACTTGACGCCGTTGTATCCGCAGGGCCGCCTGAAGATGGAAACTACCAAAGACAATATGACTGGCCGGGTGCTGGACCTGCTTTGCCCGGTTGGCAAAGGCCAGCGCGGACTGGTCGTGGCTCCTCCGCGCACGGGGAAAACCATGATGCTGCAGTCCATGGCCAATTCCATCACCGTAAATCATCCGGAAGTCGCGCTGATAGTGCTGCTCATTGACGAGCGCCCGGAAGAAGTCACCGACATGCAGCGCACCGTCAAAGGCGAAGTCATCAGCTCTACGTTTGACGAAGCGCCGCAGCGGCACATTCAGGTTGCGGAAATGGTTTTGGAAAAGGCCAAGCGCCTGGTGGAGCACAAGCGGGACGTGGTCGTGCTGCTCGACAGCGTTACGCGCCTCGCGCGCGCCTACAACGCCGTTACGCCCCCATCAGGGAAGGTGTTGTCGGGCGGTATTGATGCCAACGCGTTGCAGCGGCCGCGTCGTTTCTTTGCCGCCGCGCGCCACGTGGAAGAAGGCGGCTCGCTCACGATCATCGCTACCGCACTGATTGACACCGGTAGCCGCATGGATGACGTGATCTTCGAAGAGTTCAAGGGTACCGGCAACATGGAAATTAACCTAGACCGGCGACTGTCCGACAAGCGTGTTTTCCCGGCGATTGACATTCAGCGGTCTGGCACACGAAAAGACGAAATCCTGTTGCCGCCAGACGAGCTCAGCCGCATCTGGGTGCTGCGCAAAGTTCTCAGCCCGCTCTCTACTGTGGAAGCTATGGAATTGCTGCTGAGCCGCCTCACCAAGACCAAGTCCAACGCCGAATTCCTCGGCTCCATGTCCGCGCCTACGTAATACTTCGACTGGACGCCCGGTCATTTTACTCCCGGGCGCACGATTAGAAAAAATATTACCAGCGCAGAAGAGCATGCCAGCGCGCCTAAAAGGAAGCCCTCCCCAGAAAATTCGGAACGACGCACCAGCGTGTCGTACATGAGCTTTGCGCCCACCGCGGCGAGCGTCAGCGCAAAAGTTCCTCCGCCGATACGGAATAGGCTAGCGCGATATTCAGGTTTAATCGCAGGGTCCACAGTGACGTCAGCCCAGGATTCGAATTATTTCGATCGGTCTGCGTCTGGCTCGGGAGAGACTTTCCCGTCTTTCATGAAAATTTCGCTCTCGCCGGCGTTCACCTTTCGCACGCCGGGCGCGACGTACTGCCGGGTCATCTCGCTTCCGCAGCAACAGCGCGCGTTGCTGCCGGACTCGACGACACAGGGTTTGACGACCACGAATTCACACCGGCACCTGAAATTCTGGCAAATCCATCTGTCTCCCGGTTGCGACGTGAACATTGAGCCTCGTTAACCCGCATCCAAATGCCCTATGAGTCTGCGTGCACGGGGCTGGCGGAAAGCAAAATTCCGCGGCTTGCTCGTCATGGCAACCGCTAAAAGCAATTTCCACATTTTGGTTTTTGCTGTGCAAGGCTTATCCGCAGAATATACGTAACAGATTAATAACTGTTTTTTGAATCGCCGCAAGCGGCGAAGGTCGAACTTCGGTCGGGAGCGCCGTAGATCACATCGGGAATCCGGCAGAACGCCTTTGCGCAGGCGGTTCTACGCAAGTGGCCCAATTCGAATAGCCTTCGGGAGCAGCGGGGCGTGCGGCGCTCCATTGGAATTCAAACCGCAATTACCATGCGCCACGCCGCTCAGGATGCCGCGTCCGGACCCGCTTCCGTGCGCTGCCCATCCCGGCACCATAAAGGCCCAAAGTCCAATCTCCAATTCTGGTTGCAATCCCAAGCAAATCAATTTGTTCATTAGCCTTTTTTATGCCTGCGGTAGCCTAGCCCTCGCTCGACTGAACTTGGGCATCACGAGCAGGAACGTTTACTGACCCTCAAATATTTTCGGAGGCTATATGCGCACATCTAAGATGGCAATTGGCGTTTTTGCGAGTGTTCTATTCACTTTCGCATTTGCTGCACATCACACGGTAACGAGTTCCATCAAAGTTGCCCGCGTCGCGGCCACACCCCAGAGTTCCAGTGTTCTGATTGCGGATGGCGGCGATCCGCTTCCCAAGCCATGGGGCAAATTTACAGCATAAAAATTCGCACTCTGACACAGGGAGGGGTCGCGGCGCGTCTCCCAGGGCATGCTAGGCTGTAGCCGAGAGCTAGCCCTGGGGTACGCTGCGAAAATGGAAACTCTGGTGTATGCGATTTGGTGGGGGAGCATTAGCCTTGAAGGCCTTCTCCTGTTGCGCGCATATCGAACGAATTTGGGGCGGTCTTATCCAGTCTTTCATCTCTATATTCTGTTCGTTCTGGTGCAATCGTTTCTTCGCCTGGCTGTATACCGCTACCGTCCCACCGGTTACGCGTACGTTTATTGGATTACCGAATTCATCGGCGTGATGATAGGGTGTGGAATTGTTTACGAAATTTATCGCGTGGGGCTAGCAGCTTTCCCTGGCACAGCTCGTATGGCTCGGCGCCTATTGACCGCTGTTTTCGCGATGGCCCTGGCTAAAGCGATCGCCGACTCTTCAAATGATCCCCGCTGGTGGGCCGAAGCTAGTGTTATAGATATTGAACGAGCCCTGCGGACCGTTCAGGCTTTCGCGATTGTCGCCCTCGCTGCGCTATTCCTTGTGTACGCCATTCCATTCGGTCGGAATTTAAAAGGAATTCTACTGGGCTATGGAATGTTTATCGGTGTCAGCCTCATCTGGTTCACGTTCTTGCCTGCGGAGGGTTACCAATACCGGCATCTATGGGCCTATCTGGGGCCAGCCTCTTATGACCTGGCGTTGGGAGTTTGGGCGGTATATCTGTGGTCGCCTCAGCCGCAGCAGAGTCTGGCGCCAAGTTTGCGACTGGAAGAGCAATACCAGCATGTAGCCGCGCGCACCCGCCAGCGCCTGGAACAGGCGCGAGGTTATCTGGGCAGGGTCATAGATCCATGATGCCCATCACTCTATCTGTGCTCCCTGCTGCGCTGATCGCGATATTTTTGTGGCGGGTGTGGAAGAGCGGGTCACATCGTGACATTGAGACTTTCGCCGATGCCCAAATGGACGACGAGCAATTCGCGAGGTGCCCAGGAGAATTTGTGGCCGCGCTGTTCCGCCGGGAAGATTGGGAATTCGTGTCACAGCTCGATTCGGAGCCGTTGAAAGCGCTGTTTCTGGCGGAACGGAAATCCCTGGCCATTGCGTGGGTACGCGCGACGGCCGCCCTCACGCGGCGCATCATGCGTGAGCATGTGATTGCCAGTCGCAGCAGCAGCGATCTTGAAATCGGTACCGAAGTACAAATTTATTCGCAATATGTCGCACTGCGCGGCGCGTGCACCCTGCTTCACCTCTCCATTGAAGTAGCGGGGCCGGTGCGCCTGGGGAACCTATCGCAGCGCGTTCACCGCATGTCAGAACGCCTGAGTGCCGCTCAGGAAGCCCTAGCGGCGGCTAACCCGATCAGAAAATTGCAGGGAACCTAGAGTGCTCGAATGCATTGATCGTTCCGCTGGGTGTTTATGGCAGGAATGAAAGCGGTATTGACGGTCGTTCCGGTGCAACAGGCTTACGACGATTTGTTGCAGCGTAGCCTGGCCAAAATTCCTTGCGACCTGGGCCGCCTTATCTACGTTGCTTCCATGCGCGACTACAACACCGGCAAGTATCACCACGATGGATTGGCCGCAAGTTTTAGTCCGGCGGTGGCCAGGGCCGCGCTGGAAATGGCGCACCGCGACATTTTTTACAAAGTGGCCGGTTTGCCGCTGATCGAACTGGCCAAGCAGATGATCACGTATCTGCAATCGTGTCACGAGGATCCTGCTGAAGTACTTCGCGCTTGGCGCCGGCTGGAGCCTTATCGCGTGGCCATACCGATGAACATCAATACCACGGTGGCAGCGCTGTTTATTTCCAACGTCAAACTCGCCTTGGTAATTTTGCCGCGCCTTCCGCTGCCGGATCGGTCCCATCCGTCAGTCGCATAGCCACACCGGTAACCTGCCCGATAATCTCGGCCTCCGAGCCATAACTTAATCTGCGCACGCTGCAAGGCGAAAGCGGATGGGGCATCAACATCAGGAACCCATCCTGCACATCGCACCACGAGCACGCGTAGCCGTCCCGCAGTTCCACAAAATAAATGGCGCGGTCGAACTCCGTGCGCCATCGCTGCGGCTGCACTTTGCGCACCCGCGAATCTATCTGCACAAAGGAACCCGGACGTAAGAGCGGGTATAGCGTGAGGTCCTGCAATCCTATGTAGCCATACTGGCTGTGCCGGATGTCCAGATGCTGAATGAGCGCGATGGGCACTTCACCCCACAATTCCACGATGCGCGACACCAGGCTGGTGTTGTCAATATCGAAGGCGCGATCGAAGCGCACCGGAAAAGTGACGGTGCGTTCGGCGTCATAAACTTCCAGACTGGTCAGATGCGTCTGCGGAAGCGGATCGGAAAGCTGGTGAAGGTTGAGGTTTTGCAAGTCTACGCCGTAAATACGCAGCAGGTCGGTGAACTTGATCCTGTAAATCGAACTCAAACTGTAAAGTTTAAAAATGCTGGGAACGGAGTCGGAATTTTCGACTTGCGTAAGCCACGCATTGGAAATCTGGTACTCGGGATTTCCCTCTGTTTCGGCGATCTTGTGACTCGACTCCGCAACATCACGCGTGGTGATGCCTAAGCGGTCGCGTATTTCTTTCAATTGCTCGTGAGGGGGAGAGGGCAACATGCGCCCTATCGTAACTCAAGACGAAACAATCTGCGCGCAGCATGGCCGGGTGGTTATATTTTGAATAATTCACGTTCTTGTAAGCATCATTTTCCTTGGGGTGATTGTTTTCAGGTCAAAAAAAGCGACCGGCATTTTCACGGCGTGCAAAAAGTACGAAGTTACGCACTCATCAAGGGGCCGATTCCATCCAGTCTTCCATCTGCGTAGTCAGCACCTGCAGCGGTATCGCCCCGTTTTGCAGGACCGCGTCGTGGAAAGTGCGCACATCAAACCTTGCGCCCTGCCGCTTCTCCGCTTGCGTCCGTAGCTCGCGTATCTTGAGCTGCCCGAGTTTGTAGGCCAGCGCCTGAGCCGGCCACACGATATACCTGTCCACTTCCACGGTTATGTCCTGATCCGTTTTACCGGTGTTGTCTTTGAAAAACTGAATGGCCTGATCGCGCGTCCAACCCTGCGAATGCATCCCGGTGTCCACGACCAGCCGCACGGCGCGCCACATTTCGTAACTCAACTGCCCAAATTTTGAATACGGGTCTTTGTACAATCCCAACTCTTCACCCAGGCTCTCGGAGTAAAGCGCCCAGCCCTCTACGAATGCGGAGTATCCCACGTGTCTGCGAAATTCTGGCGCGCCTTCCAACTCCTGCGCCAAGGAAATCTGCAGATGATGCCCGGGCACGGACTCGTGAAGCGACAATGCTTCCATTTCCCATTTTGGCCGCGCGTGCAGGTTGTAGGTATTCACGAAGTAGTAGCCGGGCCGCCCCACGCTCGGGGCGCCCGCTTGGTAGTAAGCGGTGGTCTGCGAGGGCGCCTTGAAATCGGGTATCGGGGTCACGCCGTACGGTAGACGCGGCAGTTTGCCAAACATGTGCGCCAGCTCCGGGTCTATCCGTTTGGCGATGATGCGATAGCCGTTCACCAGATCGTCAGCCTGATCAAAATAAAATCGCGGATCGTTGCGGAGGAATTCGGTGAACTCGTGAAAACTCCCTTGGAAACCGGTCGAAGCAATGACCTTGTCCATCTCCGCCCGAATGCGTTTCACTTCGGAAACACCGATTTCGTGAATCTGCTGCGGCGTCAAATCGGTGGTGGTCTGCCAGCGTACATGAAACGCGTAGGCTTCCGTGCCTTCTGGGAGGGCCGTGGCGGCGATGGAATCGCGGCACGCGGGAAGGTACGTCGTGGCGACGTAGTTGTGCAATTTTTGAAAAGCCGGCGCGACGCGGTGGTTATAGATTTCTTTTGCTCGGTTGGCCAGCCGCGCGCGTTCCTGCTCCAGAATGTCCGCGGGAATTTCTTTAAACGGCTCAAGCAGCGCGCTGGCCGTGGGATCGGCGGGGATCAAATCTGCGATTTGCTTAGGCACATCCCGCAGCATCAGTTTGGGGGGCGTATAACCGCGCTTCAGTCCCTCCTGCAGCATTCCTTGTTGCTGCTCAACCGAAGCCGGCAGCGCTTCCAGGCGCGCGAGGATATCTTCGTAATCCGCCACGGACCCGCGCGGCATGCTGGAAATAGATTCCGCTGCGCTTTGCTGGATGCCGGTCATCTGGTTCATAGGCATCCAATTGTTTTGCGGCACCACACTGCGGAACGGCAGGGGGTCGTCACCGTATTGCAAACCTTCTTCCGCAGTAGCCAGTAAGTCCGCGTACAGATCGTAGTTAATTCGTTCGGCTTTGGGCAGATTCGCTCGCGGAATCTTTTTCAGCGCTGCGGCGGTTTCATGCAGATGTTTTGTTCGTGCGGCAAGGCCCGCCGGTGAATCATCGCTCCAACGCCGGTTTTGCCCCGGGAATCCCACACCGGTGGCCATCTCGGGATATTCCGTCATCCAACGTTTCCAGTCTTGTTCAAGAAATGCCCGGAATTTCATCACCGCGCCGTTGCCCGCGTTTTCGCCGGCACCTGTTCTGTGCGATCCCTCCTTCGCAAACACTGCCAGCGGCACGAACAGTAATGCACTCGCGCCTAGCGCCATCGCAATCATCATCTTAATCATCCTGGTTTCCCTGTCTGCGCCGATTGCGCCTTCCGTTCTTCCACCAGCATGGCGATGATGCGTGCAGTCTCTTCGATGCCCATGGCGGTGTTGTCAACCAACACGGCATCTGCTGCGCACACCAGCGGAGAAACCTTTCTTTCGCGGTCGCGACGGTCGCGGTCGTGGACCTCTTTCACAACTTCCTCAAGCGTGATCTTGTCGCCTTTTTCCTGGTATTCCTTCCAGCGCCGGTGCGCGCGGACTTCGGGCGAGGCCTCCAGGAAAATTTTTAGTTCCGCTGAGGGGAATACCACAGTACCGATGTCGCGTCCTTCCATGACGATGCCGCCGCCTGCTCCGGCGCGCTGCTGCTCGGCGACCAGGACTTCGCGCACTTCGTGAATCGTCGCCAGTTGCGAGGCCGCCTGCGCCACTTCCGCAGTGCGGATTTCTGCGGTGACATCCTGGCCGTCCAGAAAAACGCAGTTCTTTGCGCCCGACGCTTCCTGCTGCGGGCTTGGCCGCCGCAATTCGATATGCGTTTCGCGAGTGATAGCGCTCAACGCTGCCACATCGTCGAGCGATATTCTCTTGCGCAAGGATTTCAGCGCCACGGCGCGGTACATGGCGCCGCTATCCATATACAAGTAATCGAGCATGCTCGCGACGCGACGCGCGACGCTGCTCTTCCCCGAGCCCGCCGGTCCATCTATGGCAATGGTAAGTTTTCGCATGTGCAGGGAGTGGGAATTGTACGTCGTCATTTCGCCGGCCGACGTTTATTTCTGACCGAGGCCGCGCCGCCGCTTGATATCCGTCCGCAGGCGTATTCGTGTCGCGTCAAAAGCCCATGATGTTATAGCCGCAATCTACGTAAATTGTCTCGCCCGTTATTCCGGAGCCGGCTTCCGACAGCAAGAACGCCGCGGTGCTGCCCACTTCTCCAGGATCTACATTTCGTTTCAGCGGCGCGCGCTCCGCGTGGGACTTCAGCATCTCGCCCAAACCGGAGATCCCGCGTGCAGCCAGAGTTTTGATCGGACCCGCCGAAATTGCATTTACGCGTATATTTTTTGCGCCCAGATCGCTCGCCAGGTAGCGAACGCTGGCTTCCAGCGCAGCCTTGGCGACACCCATGACGTTGTATTTCGGCACTACTTTCTCGGCGCCGTAATACGTTAACGTTACGATTCCGCCGCCTGCGGTCATCAAAGGAGCGGCCGCGCGCGAAACCGCGATCAACGAGTACACGCTGACGTCGTGCGCGATCCGGAATCCCTCGCGAGTGGTATTCAGGAATTCACCGC
>JBBRPU010000074.1:0-12200 GCA_038227545.1 Candidatus Acidiferrales bacterium | reverse complement strand
TATTGCGCCCCGGGAACTTTCCTCGCACACACCGCAATAAACAGGCAGCCATGTCGCCACGGCGCACATCCGACTCACCGCGGCCAGCGTTAGACCAGAGCTGGAAACGCCCACGCCTTTCACTTTTGACCGCGCTACAGGCGCATGGGATACTTTATTTTTGGGGCTTTCATGAACTCTCAACGAGTGCTATTTGCATTTCTCGCGACTGCAATCGGCGCCGCCGCCGCCCAGTCGCCCACGCCCGCTGCCCCCTCGCAGGACAAAGCCGCCGCTATGCATGAGCAGCGCGCCACCGCATCCTCTCCCGAAGTGGCCAAAACTCCCTCGCGCGCCGACGCCTACTACAACTTCACCATGGGCCACATCTACGAGCAGCAATACGAAACCACCAGCAAGCCGGAATTCGCTACGCAAGCCATTGAGGCCTACAAAAAAGCCTACGCGCTCGATCCCAAATCTCCTGTAATCGGCGAACGCCTCGCGGAAATGTATTGGAAAGCGCAGCGCACTCACGAAGCCGTCACCGAAGCCCAGGCCCTGCTCAAGCGCGATCCCAATGACGTTCAATCGCGACGCCTGCTGGGCCGCATTTATCTCCGCAGCCTCGGCGATTTCAGCGTCGGCAATGGCCAGTCTGAAGTTGTGGGACGCGCCATCGAGCAGTACGCCGAAATTTATCGCCTCGATCCCGGTGACGCCGAATCCGCGCTGTGGCTCGCGCGCCTCTACCGCCTGCGCAACGAACACGACAAGGCCGAATCCGTTCTGCGCGGCATGCTCAAAGAAGATCCCGACAACGAGCCGGCCATCGAGCAGCTCACCCAACTCCTCCTCGACGAAGGCAAAGCCCCTGAAGCCATCGCGCTGCTCGAAGAAGTAACCTCGCGCTCCCCATCACCGGCCATGCTCGATCTTCTCGGCGATGCCTACACGCAGTCCCACGACCTGCCGAAAGCGGAAATCGCCTACCGCCAAGCCACCGAGCTCGACCCTTCGGAGTTGAGCCACCAACGTGGCCTGGGCCAGACGCTCATGTCCGAAGAAAAATATTCCGACGCGCTCGCGGTCTACCAGAAATTAACCGACCTGATGCCCGACGACGCCGACGTGTATTTGCGCATGGCTCAGATTTATCGCGAGCTGCACCAGCTCAACAAAGCCGAAGACAATCTCGTCAAAGCCCGGCAGTATGCTCCCGGCAGTCTGGAAGTGATGTACAACGAAGCCATGTTGTACCAGGCGCAGGGCCGCAACGACGACGCCATTCGCGTGCTCTCCGACGCGGTCACGGGAATCAAGGCCCAGCAGCAGGGTTTGCCATCGCGTGCGCGCTCCCTGGCGATTCTTTATCAGCAGCTTGGCCAGCTTTATCGCGACACGGGAAATTATCAGGCCGCCATTTACACCTATCAGGAGCTCGGCCGCCTCGGTGACGAGGAAGACCGTCGCGCGCGCCTCCTCATCATGGACATTTATCGCGCCGCCAAAGATTTGCCCAAGGCGCTGCAAGCCGGAAAAGAAGCCGTCGCCAAATATCCCGGCGATCTTCCGCTGCGCTCCAGTGAAGCGCTGCTGCTCGGCGAAAGCGGCCAGACCGAAGAGGGCGTGAAGATGTTGCGCACGCAGCTCACCGGCAAGCCCGGTGACCGAGAAGTTTATTTGAACATCGCGCAGGTGTACGAGCGCGGCCGGCACTACAAAGAAGCCGAAGCGTCCGCCAAAGCTGCCGAAGTTCTTCCCGGCCAGCCCCGCGACAATGAAATGGTGTGGTTCCTGCTCGGCGCCATTTACGAGCGCCAGAAATTTTTCGATCGCGCCGAAGAGCAATTCAAAAAAGTGCTCGCGGTGAATCAGCGCAACGCTCCAGTGCTCAATTATTACGGTTACATGCTGGGAGATTTGGGCATCCGCCTCGATGAAGCGGAAGCGCTCGTCAAACGCGCGCTGAAAGAAGAGCCCTTTAGCGGTGCGTATCTCGACAGCCTCGGCTGGGTATATCTGAAAGAAAATAAGTTGGGCGACGCGGAAACCACGCTCCGCAAGGCTCTCGAGCATGAAAGCCACGACGCCACCATTCACTCGCATCTCGGCGATTTGTACGCCAAGACCGGCCGCCCCGAGCTCGCTGCCGCCGAATGGGAAAAATCGTTAGTGGAATGGAAGCGTTCGCTGCCCGCCGATATCGAAACCGATAAAGTTGCCGAGCTCGAAAAGAAACTCTCCCAGGCCAAGCATCGCGTTGCGCAAAAGTCTTCCGCTCAGGAAGCCAAGCCCCAATAGGCGCATGCGCGAAGTACGCATCCCGTCGTTCGCAAAAATAAATCTACGCCTCGATATTTTGGGCAAACGCGCCGACGGCTATCACGAGCTGCGCACTATTTTTCAGACCATCTCGCTGCACGACGAGTTGCGCTTGGCGGCGAACAAAACCTCCGCCATCTCGCTTGCAGTCCACGGCAACGAAACCCTCGCGCGCGAGCCCGTACAAAAAAATCTCGCTTACCGCGCCGTTGACGAGCTCCGCAGGGAACTGAAAATCCGCACCGGCGTGGAAATGAATCTGCACAAGACCATTCCTTCCGGCGGGGGACTCGGCGGCGGCTCCAGCAATGCCGCGGCGGCGCTCTTCGGCTATCTTCGTCTCGTTAAACGCAAGCTCCCCATCTCGGTGCTGATGCAGCTCGCCGCCTCCCTTGGCGCCGATGTCCCCATTTTCTTATTCGGCGGCCGCGCGCTGGGAGCCGGGCGCGGCGATGAAATTTATCCGCTCCCCGACATCGCTAAACTGACCCTCCTCGTCGTCGTTCCGCGCGATATTCGCGTGCCCACCGCCGATGCTTTTCGCTGGCTACGCGCCCCGCTTCGCAACGCCGCCACGTTGACAAAAATGGCTGCAGACCCTAAACTTTGGAAGTTCTGTGCTCTGTCCTGGAGCGCGCAGGGAACTGGTCTTTCGAATGACTTCGAAAAGCCCGTCTTCCGGCGCCATAACCGGCTGGATCAAATCAAGCGGGTTTTGCTTCACAAGGGAGCTGCAGAAGCCTCACTGGCGGGTAGCGGTTCGGCGGTGTTTGGAGTTTTCCCGAGCCCAGTGATGGCGCGCCGAGCCGCTGTTGGGTTTCCGCACGACCAGACCTTCGTTTGCGAAACGATTTCGCGCGACAGGTATATTCGCGCCGTCAACGGTGCGCGTGTCGTCCGTTAAGCCGCAGCGTCCTCTCGTGTCCATCCTGTAATCCTTCGCCGAAGTGAAAGTGATCTCGATTCGCGACCACTTGATGGTCCAGGAGCGCGCGCCTCGTGGATGACGACAGGTTCAAAATATTTTCGGGCACCGCGCATGTGCCGCTGGCCGAAAATATCTGCAGCAATTTGAACGTAACCATCGGCAAAGCCCTGCTGGGTCGTTTCAGCGATGGCGAGATTTATTTTCAGATTCTGGAAAACGTTCGTGGCGCGGACGTTTTCGTCGTGCAGCCCTGCTGCTACCCGGTGGACAACCACCTGCTGGAGCTGCTGCTCATGATTGACGCGTTCAAGCGCGCGTCCGCCTGGAGGATCACTGCGGTGCTGCCGTATTACTGCTATGCGCGGCAGGATCGCAAAGATAAGCCTCGTGTTCCGATATCGGCCAAGCTGGTCGCCGACTTGCTGGAAACCGCGGGAGCTAGCCGCGCGCTGACCTTGGACTTGCACGCGCCGCAGATTCAGGGCTACTTCGACGTGCCTGTGGATCATTTATACGGCTCGCCGGTGCTGGTGGATTATTTTCGCCAGATGCAGCTGCCGGATTTGACGGTTGTTTCGCCCGATGCCGGCGGCGTAGAGCGCGCGAGATCTTTCGCGAAAAAGCTGGGCGCTCCGCTGGCCATCGTGGATAAACGCCGCGTGGATGTGGATGTCAGCGAAGTGATGAACTTGATCGGAGACGTTCGCGGACGCAGCACCTTGATTGTGGACGACATCATCGATACCGCGGGCACGCTGGTGAAAACCGCCGAAGCTCTCGTGCGCGAAGGCTCCACGCAGGTTTTCGCCGCCGCCACGCACGCCATTCTTTCGGGTCCCGCGGTGGAGCGCATCGAAAAGTCTTGCATCAAGCAGGTGGTGGCCACCGATTCCGTGCCGCTCAGTGAATCGGCGGCCAAGTTGTCGAAACTGAAAGTGTTGAGTGTCGCGGGTTTGCTGGCGCGCGGTATTCGCTCGATTCATGAAGAGACTTCCATCAGCGAACTATTTATTTGATTTTGTAACCATGTTGCACAACGGAATTGCTTAGCAACACCAGGGAAGGAAATTAAGATGGCTCAGGAAAAAATCGTAGTGGAAGGCGCCGCGCGCTCCAAGCGCGGTAAAAACGAAAATCGCCGGTTGCGGCTCACGGGAAAAGTTCCCGCCGTTTTGTATGGCGGCAAAGGCGAATCCATCACTTTGGCGCTGAATGCCAAGCAGCTCGGCTCGATCTTCCGTTCCGAGAGCGGCCACAATACTTTGTTTCAGGTGGACCTCAGCGGCAAGCACGAACCCGCCATCCTGAAAGATTGGCTGGTGGACCCCGTCACCGGCAATTTGTTGCACGTAGACCTTCTCCGCGTGGCCATGGACGTGCGCATGCGCGTGAAAGTTCCCGTACACGTTTTTGGCGAACCGGCCGGCGTGAAACAGCAGGGCGGCGTATTCGAAATGGTCACCCGCGAAGTCGAAATCGAGTGCTTGCCCGCAGAAATTCCGACGGAGTTCAAGGCCGACATCAGCGGCTTGATGATGGGCCAACAGTTGCGCGCCAGCGATTTGGATATCGGCGCCAACCGCAAGCTCCTCACCGATCCCGAACGCGTTCTCGCCCATGTCGTGGCTCTGCGCGTTGAGGAAGAGAAGCCTGCCGATGCCGTGGCCGCCGATGCCGCTGCGCCAGCCGAGCCCGAAGTCATGAAGAAGGGCAAGAAGGAAGTCGAAGGCGAAGAGGGCGAAGAAGGCGACGCCAAGGGCAAGGCCGAGAAGAGCGACAAGGGCGACAAAGGCGGCGACAAAAAGAAGTAACCGCTCGGCTAACGGCCGCGCGCTTTTGTTGCGCGTGGCTCTGGGAAATTATTTACGGGGTCTGCGAAGTGTATGCGGCTGATTGTTGGACTCGGCAATCCCGATCCGGAGTACCAGTGGACGCCGCACAACCTGGGCTTCATGGCTGTGGATGAACTGGCCAACCGTGGCGGCATTCGCGTTTCGCGCCCGGAAGCCAAGGCCCTAGTAGGTCGTGGAAAGTTGGCGGGAGAAGACATCCTGCTCGCCAAGCCGCAGACGTACATGAACCTGAGCGGAATTTCTGTTCGGGAGTTGCTGCAGAAGTACGAGCTGAGTCCGCAGGATTTGCTGGTGATGTGGGACGAAGCGCAGTTGCCGCTGGGCGCGATTCGTATCAGCAGTGAAGGCAGCGCCGGCAGTCACAACGGGGCCAAGTCGGTAATCGGTTCGCTGAGCACACCGGCTTTTACGCGCTTGCGGCTGGGTTGCGCGCCCGAGCATGAAGTCAGCAGCCGCAAGGAATATGTCTTGCGGCCCATGCGCAAGGCCGAACTCGAAATCGCGGCGGAGATGATTTCCGAAGCGGCCGACGCGGTGGAAATGATTCTGGCGCAGGGCCTGGGTCCGGCCATGAATAAGTACAACCGGCGCAAGGAACTGCCGCCGGAAGAAACAGAAGGTTAAGAAAAGTTTGCCGGTACACGCTGAACATTTTTTGCACGGCGCCCGGAAAGAAGAGACGAGGTCATCATGGAAGAACGGCTATACGATTTGATTTTTATCGCGCGTCCCGCCACCGCGGAAGAAGACGTCAAGAAAGTTCTCGCCGTCATTGAAACCGCCTGCCACGAAAAAGGTGGCAAGGTGGAGAAGGCCGAGCACTGGGGCACCCGCAAGCTTGCCTATCGCGTGGCCAAGCACCGCGAAGGCATGTACTACTACCAGCAGATTCGCACTTCGCATCCTGACTTGATTTCGGAGCTGGAGCGCCGCCTCCGCGTGCTCGATGCCGTCATCAAGTATCAGACCGTGCGCCTCGATGAAGATTTGAAGCGTCAGAAAAAGCTGGTGGAGAAGCGCGACAAACGCACCGCCCGTCGCCCGCGCCGCGCTACGGCTCCCGCACCGTCAGGCTCATCATCATCGCCCGCGCCTGCTGCTCCGGTGCCCGCAGGTCCGGCCGCGCCGGAAACGGCTCCAGCGACTTAACCCCAGATTCAAGATTGTGCTTCGCTGAAAATATTCTGAGATTCAAGTTTTTGTTTTTCAAGTGAAAGGGTGGAAGTTATGGCAGACGAACAGAAGCAGGCTTCAGCGCCTAGTGGGGGAAGTGGCGGAAGTGGCGGAAGTGGTGGAAGTGGCGCACCTCCGCGCCGCGATGGTGGCGGCGGACACGGTGGCGGCCACAGCGGTGGTGGCCATAGCGGCGGCGGTCACAGTGGGCCGCGCCGTGAAGGCGGCCCCGGCGGCGGTGCCGGTGGTCCCGGTGGACCGCGCCGCGGCAAGCGCCAATATTTTCGCAAAAAGAAAGTTTGCAAGTTTTGCGTCGAAAAAATGGACTTCATAGATTACAAACGCGCCGACATCCTCTCGCAGTTCGTGCAGGAGCGCGGCAAGATCCTGCCTCGCCGCATGACCGGCGTTTGCTCCCGCCACCAGCGCTGGCTGGGCGTGGCCATCAAGCGCGCGCGCAACATTGCGTTGCTGCCCTTTGCCGGCAGCGCCGCGGGCACGTTACAGCCGCGCCAGGCCACTCCGCAGACCGCCGCAGGCGGAGCATCCGCGACCACTACGCCATCAACAGCCGCGCCTGTCACACCGGCGGCAACGCCTGCAACACCAGCGCAGACAGCAGCGGCTCCGGCATCGCCGGAAGCCACCAGCGTTTAGCGCGCCACGGTTTCCATGCCGCGAACCTAACGCGCGAAAAGTAGCAACGAAATTCAGGAGCTAGAGGAACAGCACATGCAAATCATTCTGCAGGAAGATATCGAAAAGCTCGGCCATCGCGGCGACGTCGTCACCGTCAAGCCCGGCTACGCTCGCAATTTCTTATTGCCGCGCAAACTGGCAGTCGAAGCCAGCGCCGGCAATTTGAAAGCCATCGAAAAGATTCGCGCCTCGCTGGCCAAGAAAACCGCCACCGAGATGGAAGCCGCGAAAAAGCATGCCGAGGCCCTGAACGGCGTGGAGCTCAGCTTCACTCGCAAGACCGGCGAGAACGATCAGCTCTTCGGCTCCGTCACCACCGGTGACATCGCCGATGCCCTCGAAGCCAAAGGCTTCAAAGTGGATAAGCGTCAGATCCACACCGCCGAACCCATCAAGGCGCTGGGAGATTTTCGCGCCACCGTGAAAGTTTTCCGCGACGTCACCGCCGAATTGAAAATCCAGGTCAAAAAAGAAGAGCAAGCGCAGTAACGCCAGCGAACTTCAGATGAGCAACCGCCCCACGCAATGTTTCACGCGTGGGGTTTTTGATTTTCATCCTCTCGTGGCACCAAGAATATTTTCTACCGGTGACACCGCGCCGCTCACCTCGCGACCGGCAAAATCCCGAGTGCCCCACACGCCGAATTTGCGTGTTGGGGTTTTTGATTTTCATCCTCTGCGGCCTGCAAAATGTTTTTTAAAACAAAAACTTATTCTTCATCAGGAACTTTTCCTACGATTTCCGAAGTCATGCACAGATGGAAAATTTCTTTGCCGTTGACGCCGCGCCCTCTTCCGCGCACAATCCGCTTCATTGATTTACTTCGTTCGGGTGCAATCAGTTTTAAGCCGTGAGCGTCCGCATAAAATTTAGTTTCGCTTGCCTTGGCACCGCCAAAATGCTACAAATTCGCCTGGGGCGAAAGTAAAGCGAATCACCATACTTCGCCAATTTAGCCATGCCTGCCGACACCGTTCTCGAAAAGCCGCTCCCAAACAACCTCGACGCCGAACGTTCCGTTCTCGGCGCCATCATCCTCGACAATAACGCTCTCAACCCTGCCGTCGAGCACTTGAAGCCCGAAGATTTCTTCCTCGACCAGCACCGCCGCGTCTTCACCCAGATGATCGCCCTCGGTGAAAGCCAGCAGGCCATCGACCTTGTCACGCTGACGGAAGAATTGCACCGCCACGGCGATCTCGACGCTTCCGGCGGCGCGCCGTACCTCGCGTCCCTCGCCGACGGCATGCCCCGCGTCTCCAACGTGGAGCATTACGCGCGCATCGTCAAAGAAAAAGCAATGCTGCGCAATTTGATTCACGCCACTCACAACATTCAGCAGCGCGCTTTTGAAGGGGAAGACGGCGCCGACACCATCCTCGACAACGCCGAATCCTCGATTTTCGCCCTCGCCGAAGACCGCGTCAAAGCCGGCCTCATTCCCATCAAAGACATCGTCCGCGACAATTTCGAGCGCCTCGAAAGAATTTTCCGCGAAGGCAAAAGCATCACCGGCGTGGCCACCGGTTACGGCGAGCTCGACAAACTCACCTCCGGGCTACAGCCCTCCGAGCTTCTCATCCTCGCGGCGCGTCCTTCACAGGGAAAAACCGCCCTCGCTTTGAATCTCGCGGAAAATATCTCCATTCGCGGCGGTCATCCCACCGCAATTTTCAGTCTGGAAATGTCCAAGGAATCTTTGCTGCAGCGCCTGGTCGCCTCCGTGGCGCAAATTGACGCCCACAAATTTCGCACCGGACATCTCAGCAAAGACGATTGGCGCCGCATGACCGACGCCCTTGGCGTCATCGCCGCTGCCCCGCTCTGGATGGACGACGCCGGTTCCATCAGCGTGCTCGAAATCGGCGCCAAAGCCCGCCGCCTCAAGCGCGACAAAGGTCTATCACTCCTTATCGTGGATTATCTCCAGCTCATCACCGCGCGCGGCCGCTTTGGCAATCGCAACGAAGAAGTTTCCAGCATATCCCGCGCCCTCAAAGGTCTCGCCAAAGAGCTGCAAATTCCCGTCCTGGTCTTGAGCCAATTAACCCGCGCCCCCGAGCGCGATGATCGCGGCCCGCAGCTTTCCGACTTGCGCGAATCCGGCGCCATTGAACAGGACGCCGACGTGGTCATGTTTATCTACCGCCCGCATTTCTTCAAACAAGGCGCCACGCCCGAAGAGCGCGAAGAAACCGAGCTGAAAATCGCCAAGCAACGCAACGGCCCAACCGAAAGCGTCAAATTCGTCTTTCGCAGCCGCCTGACCCGCTTCGAAGAAGCCGCCCCCGATGCCTTCTCCCAATTCTCCGCCGACGACCTGTAACCGCCTGCCAAATCCTTGATACACGCAGGGTGCCCCATCCTCGGCCTTGTGGAGGGTGGGGTTCGTAACGTGGGACCATCTTGAATCAAGCAAATGGCAAAAGACCGGTGTCGTTCAAGCGAAGTAGGTAACGCCACCCACAACGCGGCCACGAAACCACACGGATCCCTCGCGAAACCAGCGACCACCACCCAAATCAAAACCACAAACCCCTCAATCCCCTCGTCTTACACCAAATCAAAATCCACTCGGTCAAACGGTCCTCAACCTGCCTCCACATATTCAGCAGTTGCCCACTGTTGTCATTCACGCGGCAGCTTTCTGGCCCTCAGCCAACGCCGCCGCGTGGATGGCGTAAACTTATTTTCCCAGGAATTATTGGAATCTCATGGCCCGAGCAACGAAAAATCCCACCACCTTGCATACGCGCCCGGTCTGGGCGGACGTTTCGCTCCCCGCGCTGGTCCACAATTTCCAATCCATTCGCGCCTACGTCAATCCAAAAACGGAAAAGCGCGCCACGCCGCGAAAAGTTCTATGCATCGTAAAAGGAAACGCTTACGGCCACGGCGGACCGGAAGTCGCCAAAGCCCTCGAAAAAGCCGGCTCCGATTGGTTCGGCGTCACCTGCACCGAAGAGGGCATCGGCCTGCGCCAGGCGGGAGTCCGCAAGCCCATCCTGATCCTCACCAGTTTCGTCCCCGGCGAAGAAAAGCGCCTGCTGCGTCACAATCTCACTACGGTAATTCACCGCTGCGAACAATTGGCGCAGCTCGACCGCGCCGCAGCCGCTGCCGGAAAACGCAAAGTTTCCTTTCATCTCAAAATCGATTCCGGCATGAACCGCCTCGGCCTCGATGCCGCCAACATAGATTGCTTCGCGCGCCAACTCGCCAGGTCGCGTCGTCTGCAGCTCACCGGAGTGATGACCCACTTCGCGTCCTCCGAAAGCTTCGCCGACAATGTCGCCGGCCATCAGACAAGCGCGCAGGAAGACAAGTTCTTCGCCGCGCTCGATCGCCTGCGCGCCCTCAAGATCGATTCCGGCATCATTCATCTGGCCAACAGCGCCGCCATCGTCACGCGCCCGGAAACCTGGGCCGACATGGTGCGCCCCGGCGCAATCCTGTACGGCTATCACCCCGGTTACGATCCCGAGCAGCGCGCCGAAATCGAAAAGCGCCTGCCACTGAAGCCAGCCATGAGTCTCCGCTCACGCATCATCAGCCTGCGCGACGTGCCGGCTGGTTCCGGCTTCGGCTATGGTTCCAGCTTCATTCCTCAAAAACCCTCGCGCATCGCGGTGCTCGCCGCCGGCTACGGAGACGGCATTCACCGCTCGCTAGGCAATCGCGGCAGCGTCCTCATTCGCGGCGTTCTCGCGCCCATGGTTGGAATTATCTCCATGGACGTCACCATGATTGACGTCACCGAAGTTCCCGGCGTGGAAGTCGGCGACACCGCGACCATCTACGGCACCGACGGAGAATTTATCCATCCCGCGCACCTGGTCGCCCGCAGCATCGGTACCGTCACCTCCGATCTCCTGTGCGCCGTCAGCCAGCGCGTCCCCCGCATTTATCAGCACTGACTCCGCATCGCCGCCACCAAACTTCATTTTCATTCATTGATTCGTAATTCCTATCGGCGCGATTCATTTTTTGTTGAAACAAATTCGCGTATCACCTTGACCTCTTAGGGAATGACAGAGTATATAAACGTCTGCTGCGAATAGTGCGCGCAATACCGGTAATATAGTTCGCGCAAAAGATTCCTCAGCACTCGTGCATGAACGGAAAATCTCCTGGCCCTAAACTCCGAACGGAAACCATGCCCGCAGCGCGTGTAACGCAATCGCGTATCGCTCAGGCCCACTCGGCATCGCCGCAGCCCGCGCACGCAAAAGTTTCGCGCGATATAAGCTCTGCGAACTACCCCAGCCCGCCCCTGCCCGCCGCCTTCTGGATTGTTCGCGCTTCGCTGGCCATTTCCATCGCCGGGTTGTGCTACGCGCTTGCGCCTTTCGCGTTGCACGGTCTCGCGGCCGCGGGTGCGGGTTTCCTCATCGCGCTCGTGATTCTGCTCGCGGAATTGCGCCTTCGCCACGCCTCCCTCAGCGGCTTGATAGGCGGCGCGGCCGGCGCTGTCGCCGGAATTTTCGCCGCGCTGCCCCTCGCCTTCATCATTTCCCGCACCACCGCCCCCGTCTCCGCCAAATCCTTTCTCGAAATTGTCAGCGTACTCGGACTAACTTACCTGGGCGTAGTCACCGGCATTCATTGCGGCGCGCGCTGGCCCGCGGGAACGCGCGACACCGGCGCCGCCAGCGACGCTCGCGCCAATTCAACTATGAAACTGCTGGACACCAGCGTGCTCATTGACGGCCGCATCGCCGAAATCTGCGAAGCAAATTTCCTCGACGGCGTTCTCGCCGTCCCGCAATTTGTGCTCCATGAGCTGCAACTGGTCGCCGACTCTTCCGATCCTTTAAAACGCCAGCGCGGCCGCCGCGGCCTCGAAGTTCTCCAGCGCATCCAGAAAATGCCCAAGGTCGAAGTGCGCGTGCTCGATGACGACTTCGCGCACACCACCGACGTGGATCACAAGCTCATCGAGTTGGCCCGCCGCACTGGCGCCAAAATTGTCACCAACGATTTCAATCTCAACAAAGTAGCTACGGTTCAGGGCTTCTGCGTCCTGAACGTCAACGAACTCGCCAACGCCCTCAATCCCGTGGTACTCCCCGGCGAAACTATGCACGTGCTCATCCAGCGCGAAGGCAAAGAAGCCATGCAGGGAGTCGCGTTCTTATGCGCCGGCACCATGGTCGTGGTAGACGGGGCGCGCCGCATGATCATCCAGACGGTAGACATCATGGTCACCTCCGTCCATCAAACCACCGCCGGCAAAATGATT
>JBBRPU010000073.1:0-12234 GCA_038227545.1 Candidatus Acidiferrales bacterium | reverse complement strand
TGTCACGGAGCGGATTACTGAAGCGCAACTTTAATTCCGCGCCGGCCAGCACCTCTTCAATGGACAACGCGTTGGCGTTGGCATTGAGGTAGGCCGCGACATCGGCTGTTTTGCTTTGATCGGCGAGCCAGATCAGCACGACGTCGTCATCTATCAGGAAACCGCACGGACCGCTCGGGCAAGCGGCCGCGCTGGCGATAGCCGTCGCAGCCGAGCTGAAGCCAGCATCCGGCAACGCCGCAACCAGGTCTGCGAAGTGTCCGGGCCTGTTCACCTTTTCGGGGTTGATGGGAGATTGACCGTGCTTGGCGGAAATAATGAAAAGTGTGGAGTCGTAGATGCCCTGCCCTTTGAGAGCCGAGATGAAACTGGCCAGCGCCTCGTCCGTCTTTTTCAATCCGTAGTCGAGCACAGCGGTTGGCGTTCCCGCGCCATCGAGATAGCCGCCAGGCTGCCCGTTGAAGAGTGTGTCGGCCGTGCAGCTGGCGTCCGAATTATCCTTGGCTAACTTTTGCCCAACGCTGACGGCCTGGAAATTCATGCCAAACACTTCGGGAACTCCGAGACCAGGAGTACCGTCGTCGTGCAGGCCGCGTATTTCGTTCAAGATGGCTTTCACTTTCAGCTGATCGTTGGCCACGGTGCAGACCACGCTCACGGTGCTGTCGGAACCGTTGTTATTGGTGATTTCCGGAGTGTAGAGATCCACAACGCCTTTGCCCGAGGGCCCGTTGACGATGTCGTAGGCCGGATGCTTGTCGGCCCACGCGGTCACGCCACCGTGACTGCGGACCACTTCAAAGATTGTGTTGCTGCGCATCGCATTGTGCGGGAAAAGGCGCTTGCACTGCCCGTCGTGGAGATAATTCGGGAGCATGGTGGAATCGATTACGTTCAGAGAAACGGTCGAGGAATTATATTTATCAATGGATTCATCGAATACCATCATGCTTCCCGCACCACCAGAACAAGTGGTATTTGACGGAGGATAGATGGAGCGGTCGTAGCTGACATCGTAAAACAAGCCGTGGCTGATGGGTGAGCCGCCGGTTACCAGCGCCAGCAATCCTGGGAAGGAATCGGAATTTGCCGGGAGTCGAGCGTTGCTGAAGGTTACGCCATGGCTGGCTAAGCGGGCCATCGCGGAATTTGGATGGGCGGCGACGTAGTTGGCTACGTCCAGCGCGTGCAGGCCGTCCACGCTGATGAGCAGCACGTGTTTGATTTTATGACCGCGCAATTCATCATCCGCGCGGGCAGCGACGCACGTGAGAAGGGCGAAGCTGAGAATAATTGCAGCGAGCATTTTCTTCAAGAAGTTCTCCTTTATTTTCGAGCGGCGTCGGACGGGCGGCAACTCAGGGGCTCCACGATAAGGAGTGCGTGTTACGCGTCGAACAACTGCGTGTTTAAGGACTGTGAATGGCGGGCCAAGCTGCGTGCGGAGCATTTCAGACCTGCGCAATGCCATATCCGCACAAAACATTTGACTGGAACGATGTGACGGTGACGGTGGAGTCCGATTCCAGATTCGTCAGACAGCTAGCGGGAGACGTGGAAAACGGCCGAGCCATCATGACCGATCCGGCGATTAGGGCCTAGGCGACTAGCAATGCCTTGGGGTTTTTCTTGGCGATCGCCAAGAGTTTCAGTGCGGCCTGGCGTGGGCGGCGGGTGCCTTGCTCCCAGCTGCGAACCGCGTTTGGACTTACATTCAGGTAAGTGGCAAAGAGCGCCTGGCTGGCATTGAGCGTCCGCCGTATGCGGCGAACCTCTTTTGCCGAAATCTGTTTGGGGCGCGCGGGAATGTGTGTAACGCGCAAGTTCACAGTTGCGCCACGCTCGTAGGTCGCGGCGTCCTGCAGAGACTCTTTCATATCGTGGAAAATGTTCACGCTGATTTTCTTGTCCATTTTAGTCCCCAGAGTATTTATTGACTTGCGCGGCCCCTTCCAGCATTTGCTTACGTTGCGCTTCGGTGGCATATTCTTGTTCGTTTTTCTCCAGCAAAATTAACAGGTGTACGTGCTGGATGCGGTCCAGGTATCGCCCGCGAGTTGGTGGAGCCTTCTAGTGAACGGACGCGACTCTATGAACTCCACATTGTGATAGTACCACGTTGTGGTACTCCATTGCAGATGGCTTCGCGGCCTCGAACGTGTTGGGTTTGGTTAGAGTCTTGGAAAGTCGGTCAAAACGAGTGGTGCCGGGGGCCAGAATCGAACTGGCTACGCCCGCCTTTTCAGGGCGGCGCTCTACCACTGAGCTACCCCGGCACTGAGACAAATTCTAGAGAGGCGAAGAGTGCGTGTCAAATTGTGAAGGCGATATTTTTTTCGCCGGAGCGTTGGCGAGCGCCAAGAACAGAAATTTCGGTTGGGAGTTCGGTTTGCGGGGGCTGAAGCCCCCGCCTCCGCAAACTTAGAAGCGCCGACCTTTACAAACCTAACGCCCCGCCTCCGCAAATCCAGAATGCCACGGCCGAAAGCGGACGTGTGGAAATAGTGATTTATTCCTGGGCGGACTGGTCGAACTCGCGCATCCAGTTGCGATTTTTTAGGACTTCGCGAGGCTTGGTGCCTTCCGAGGGGCCTACGATGCCGTCTTTTTCCATGAGGTCAATCAGGCGGGCGGCGCGGCCGTAGCCGATGCGCAGGCGGCGCTGCAGCGTGGAGGTGGAGGCGCGGCCGGCGTCGCACACTACGCGGATGGCGTCCTGATAGAGATCGTCGTCCACATCTTCCGCGCCACCCGGCTCGCCTTCGGCGCCGGCGGAACTTTCCACCTTGCCGTTTTCATCTTTAGGAGCTTCCAGCAATTGCTCGTTGTATTTGGCCTGGGCCTGATTACGCCAGAAATCGCAGACCGCCACGATTTCATCTTCGCTGACGAGCGGGCCGTGAATGCGGTGCAGTCGAGAAGAACCTGCGGGTAGATAAAGCATGTCGCCTTTGCCGAGCAGCGATTCGGAACCGTTAGCGTCGAGAATGGTGCGTGAATCCACCTTGCTGGCCACGCGGAAAGAAATGCGCGCGGGGAAGTTGGCTTTGATAAGGCCGGTGATTACGTCCACCGAGGGGCGCTGCGTCGCCAGAATTAAGTGGATGCCGACCGCGCGAGCCATCTGCGCGAGGCGGGTGATGGATTCCTCCACGTTATTGGTGTCCACCATCATGAGGTCGGCCAACTCATCAATGACAATCACGAGGTAGGGAAGTGGTTTATGCTCGCTCTCTTCCACGTTGTCGAAGAGTGAAAGAGATTGCTGCTTCTGGAAGGTGCGATTGTATTGATCAATGTTGCGCACGCCACGTTGCGCGAGAAGCTTCAGGCGATTTTCCATTTCGCGCGTGGCATTGCGTAACACGTTGGAAGCAATTTTAGGGTCGGTGACCACCGGAGCGATCAAGTGGGGAATATTTTCATAAAGATTCAGCTCCAGGCGCTTAGGATCCACCAGCACCAGTTTTACTTCGTCGGGGCTGGCTTTATACAAGATGGACATCATCAGCGAGTTGATGAACACGCTCTTGCCGGTGCCGGTGGAACCGGCGATGAGCAAGTGCGGCATAGCGGCCAGATCGGTGATGCGGATTCTGCCGTGAAGATCGCGGCCCATGGCCAATGTGAGTTTGCTGGCGGAATTGATGAACTCCGGCGCTTCGACAATTTCGCGCAGCGCGATGGTCTGACGGGTGAGATTAGGGACTTCGATGCCGATGGTGGATTTTCCCGGGATGCGCTCAATCAAAATGGATTCGGCTTGCAGCGCCAGGCACAAATCCTCGGTGAGGCCGATGATGCGGCTATATTTGATGCCCGCTTCGGGCTTGAATTCGAAAGTGGTGACGACCGGGCCGGGATTGATTTGCGTTACGCGGCCCTGCACATCGAATTCCTGGCATTTCTCTTCGATGGCGCGGGCGCGCTCTTTCAGTTCGGTTTCGTCGAGCTTCTGACTGCGCTCGCCTTCCCGCAGAAGGGAAACCGAAGGGAGCTTGTAATTGGTGTTGCTCTTGGCGATTTTGGGTTCCGGCGTGAACTTTTTGGCGCCAGGCTTTTCAATTTCGCGGTCCACCACGAAAATCGGCGCTTTATGATTTTTTTCGCGCTCTTTGCGTTCTTCTTCGCGCTGCTCCAATCTGGTTTTGAAGACATCGCTTTCGTCTTCCAGCTCGATGGCCTGAGGATTTTCGTTGGCGAGGGCGCTGTTGCCGACCGATTGCGGGTTCACTGGCTTACGGCCCGAGAGACGCGTTTCCGCCAGGCGCTTGCGCAGGCGATCCTCCTCGCGCGTTCCGCGCCAGGCGTGCCAGCGGGCTTGCACTTTTTGCAGGATTCCGAGTTTTTCGACCGCGCCCATAGGACCTTTCGGTCCGCTGGCCCAGGCATGCGCGCCGGAAAAAGAAAATCGCGTGGTCATAAACAGAGCGGTTAAAAGCAGAGCGACCGCGACAAGATTTGCGCCGATGGGATTGAAGCCGGTGCGCAATCCGCCGGAAACGAGCGAACCGAGCATGCCACCGGGCGGCACGCTGCCGCGCACGTCGGGGAAATGCCACAACGTAAGCAGCGATGGAAGCGACAGCAGCAGCAGGGCGTAGCCAACTAACGTGGCTACTTGAGAATTGATGGGACGATTCTTAAGCCAGCGCGAGCCGAGTACCGCCAAGGCCATGGGCAAGAGAAATGCCGCAAAGCCAAAAACCTGAAACAGCAAATCGGCGGAGTAGGAGCCGGCCGGGCCAATCCAATTTTGCGTGCTGCCAGAGTCTGGGCCGCTGGCGCTCACATTCCATGCCGCATCGCGCGGGGAGTAGGAAATCAAAGCGAGCGCGGTCAGGATGGCCACGGTAATACACAAAAACCCAATCAGCTCATTGAGCCGCTTATTTTCAGTAGGAGTCAGGATGCGCAAGCCAATCACCTCAGCACTTTTGGGGAAGGCTGAGTGTCGCGGCGGGGCGTTGGCGCTAGAGCGACCCGCTTGGAGGAACCTGCAAATGATACCAAAGGATGAGGAGGCGACAACTATTTTTACTGGAGGTGTTTCCTTTGTTGCCGACGGTAAATTTCAAGAACGCAGCGTGGAGGCCCAGTAGAGGACGGCGGCACCAACGATGATGCGGTAAATGGCGAAGGGGGCGAAGCCGCGTTTTCTGACGTAGCCGATGAACCACGCGACCGCGCCATAAGCGACCAGAAAGGAGACGACGAAGCCGATGGCCAGGACGATCCACTGGTGCGAATTTATTTCGGAGACGCCGATGGGATTTTCGGTTTTGCCCATGATGGATTTCAGCAGGTCGTAGCAGGTGGCTACAAACATGGTGGGAATGGAGAGGAAGAAAGAAAACTCCAGCGCCGAGGCGCGCGACATGCCTGCGAGCTGGCCGGCGGCGATCGTAGACATGGAGCGCGAGGTGCCGGGAAAGACGGCGGATAATATTTGGCAAGCGCCAATCCACACCGCCTGGCCAACGCTCATGGCGTCCATGCGCCACGTTTTAATCAAGCCGCGGTCGCTGGCTTGCTCGCCAGCCTTTTCCCATTTGGCGTTGCGCGCGTCTATCAGCCACATGGCGATGCCGCCGATCAGTAGCGAAGCCCCCATAACGTAGAGGCTTTCAAGATTTTTGCCGATGACTTTCGTTAGCAGGAATGCGGGAATGGCGGTGACGACAAACGCGATGAGCACCAGAATAAGAGGATGAGTGATTACCGGGCGGTGGCCGTCGAGCCTGCGCTTGAAAGAAGAGATCAGCTCGGCGATGCGCGCGCGGAAAAAAACCGGCAGGCAGAGAATCGCGCCAAGCTGGATAACGATGGTGTACATCTTCCAGTAGCCACTCTTCAGGCTGATGTGCAACAAGGCTTCCGCGATACGCAAATGCGCAGTGGAGCTGACGGGCAAAAATTCCGTCAGGCCCTCGATAATTCCCAACAGCACCGACATCAGATAATCGTTCAATGTCCCTCCCGGGCCCTATAGCTTACCAGACGAACTGCCGCTGCTGTTTTGGGTCTGTATGAATACGGAGTTAAACGTGCCGGGCTCTGACGTGTTAACGCGGCGACGAGTTGAGCGATTTGCGCATCTGCAAGGCATCTAGTTTGTTCAGGTAGTAGCGTTTCAAAATACCTTCCTCCTGGTAACCATGGCGCTTCCATAGCGCGATGGCGGCGTGGTTGTTCACCGCGGTTTCCAGAATCATCGCTACAGCGCCTTGGCGAATGACACTGCTTTCCAGTGCGTTCAGAAGCAGGGAGCCGAGTCCGCGCCGGCGGTGAGTTTCGGCTACGTCGAGAGTGACGATGTGCGCCTCTAAGCCGATCATTTCACCAAGAATGAATCCGCCGATAGTCTCACCGTCCAGGCCTACCAAACATGTCGCCGCCGGCATGGCCAAAAAATAGCGCAGCATTCTTTTAGAGTAAGAGATACCCGGCTGGAAACAGGACTGGTCAATTTCGTAAAGCGTCGCGAAATCCTGCGATTCATAGGGACGGAGTCGCACGCTAATAATGCGGGACGGTGCGGCCCAGCGCCTTCACGGTAGTTTCGTCCACAATGGCCTGGCCGCTGGGCTTGGTAACGACGCCAAATCCACCGCTGTAATCCCACATCGTCCAGCCGAACCCATGCTTCTCTAGGGATTTGCGCACGTCGGAAATCCACGCGGCGCGATCTTCAGGGCGCGCTTCCTTACGATAGACGCCAAACTCATTGCAAATTACTGGCACGTTCCAGTGCGTGGCCCACGCAGCCACCTGATCGAACTCCTGATCCAGGCGCGCGGCGTTCCAGCGGTCCATGCCATAGCGCGCGGCTTGCAGACGTTTGGAAGCTTCGGGCACCGCGGCAATCGAAGCTTGCACATTTTCCGGCGTGGAAGGATAGGGAAGGGCTTTCACAAAATGCCAGTAGTTTTCACCCCAGGTGGCGCCCTGATGAGTGAATACGTGAGGCTCGTAGAAATGAAACGTGTAAATGATGTTGGGATCGTGCAGCGGCTCGATGGCAAGCAGATCGTCATCATCCGACCAGCGCGCGCCGGTAGCGATGATGGTGTGCCGGGGGGCACCTTCCCGAATGGCCACGGCCACGCGCGCCTGGACGCCGAACCAGCGATAGGTGTCGCGGATTTCGGGCTCGTTAAGGACTTCGAAGAAAACCAGGTCGGGGTCGAGATTCGAAAAGTGGCGAGCCAGGCCCCGCCAAAAATCTGCAAACTGTTCGGTGAACTCGTTATCGGTGGCGAGCTTTTGTTTGAATTCGGAGTCCGGGTGAAGATCAATCATCACTGCGAGATGGGCGTCCAGAATCATCTTGACCGCGGCGTCGAGGTTGCCGAGGTAGTCGGCGGGAATATTCTCGGCTTGTTTGGTACGAAACATCGGTTGGGGATTGACGCTCAACCGCACGTGATCGAATCCCAGCGCCTTAATCAGAGCAATGTCTTGAGCGGTATTCCAGGCTTCAAAGTGCTCCTTGGTGTAGCCGCGAGAATCGTAAACCTGCGCGAACCATTCGCTGAGGTTAATGCCGTGACGGAGATGCTCGGCGCGTTTGCGCGCGAGGTCAGCCGGCGCATCGGACTTTGCACCCTGTGCGAGGCTAACGACCGCTCCCCAGGTGAACGCGAAACACAGAACTGCGGAAGTTGCGAAGTGCCGAAGTGCGGGCGCAGTGGTCATGCGCCAATGATAACCGCAAACAGAATTTTGGCTAATCAGAGCTTGATGGTGACGGTTTTTACTTCTGTGTAATTGGCCAGGCCGTATTCGCCCAACTCGCGGCCGATGCCGGATTGCTTGAAGCCGCCGAAGGGCGCGGCCGCGTCAAAAACGTCATAGCAATTCACCCACACGGTGCCGGCACGCACGCTATCGGCGACGGCGTGAGCTTTGCTGATGTCTTTGGTCCAAACCGCGGCAGCCAGACCGTACAAGGATTTGTTGGCGCGTTCCACGACTTCGCCGAGGTCCTTGAAACGCAGGATGGACATAACCGGCCCAAATATCTCTTCCTGCGCGATTTTCATGTCGTCGTTGACGTCGGAAAACACCGTGGGCTCGATGAAAAAGCCTTTGTCGCCGACGCGATTGCCGCCGGCCATCAGCTTGGCGTTCTGCTGCTTGCCGGAATCAATGTAGCCCATGATCTTGGTGAACTGCTCCTGGTCCACCTGCGGGCCCTGCTCGGTATTTTTGTCGAAGGGATTGCCGACGGTACGCTTTTTGGCGCGCACCACGCTTTTTTCTACAAATTCGTCGTAAATTTTGTCTTCCACAAAAGTGCGCGAACCCGCGCAGCAGCATTGACCCTGATTGAAAAACAGCGCGAAGTGCGCGCCCTCGACGGCTTTGTCCATTTCGGCGTCGGCAAAAATAATGTTAGGGCTTTTGCCGCCAAGCTCCAGGGTCACGCGCTTCAAGTTGGATTCCGCGGCGGCTTTCATGATCAAGTGGCCAACTTCGGTGGAGCCGGTGAAGGCGACTTTGTCTACGTCCATGTGGCGAGCCAGCGCGGCTCCCGCGGTGGGACCGTAGCCGGGCAGCAAATTCAAGACGCCCGGAGGGAATCCAGCCTCAAGGGCCAGCTCTCCGACGCGCAGCGCGCTGAGCGGCGTCTGTTCCGCCGGCTTCATGATCACCGTGCAACCGGTGGCCAGCGCGGGGCCAAGCTTCCAGGCCTGCATCAATAGCGGAAAATTCCAGGGGATGATTTGCGCGACCACGCCGACAGGCTCGTGCTTGGTGTAGGTAAAAAAGTTGCCGCTAACCGGGATGGTTTTGCCTTGCAGCTTGTCGGCCCACCCGGCGTAGTAGCGGTAGCAGGCAATCGTCAGCGGCACATCCGCGGCGCGCGCCATGCTGTAGGGCTTTCCATTATCGAGCGATTCCAGTTGCGCGAGCTCATCCGCGTTTTTCTCCATGAGGTCGGCGAGTTTGTACATCAGCGCGCCCCGCTGCGCCGCAGTCATCTTGCGCCAGGGACCTTTTTCAAAGGCAGCGCGCGCAGCGGCCACGGCCTTATCCACGTCGGCGGCATCGGCCTCGGCAATCTGCGTGATCTCTTCGCCGGTCGAGGGATTTATGGACGGGAAAGTTTTTCCGGACGCGCTGTTGACCCACTGCCCGTTAATCAGAAGCTTAGTGGCGTTAATCTTTACGTTCGGTTCCATAACCGTCGTCGCTGTTGCCATTTCCGACCTCCACGTAACCAATGAATTTTTTGCGGCGACCATTCACCGCGTAGTGCAGAATTAAAAAAATAGCGGGAAGCAATCCGGCAGGGCTGTTGGATGCAGGACGATTTAGCCCGCGAGCAAGAAGCCTATACCCACGGGCGGAACGAGGCAAGCGCGAGGAGCATCAGCCTGGCTGGTGCTTGATTTCCAGAATGACGCCGAGGATTTCGGGGAGAGAGTCGCGGCGCGGGTCGGCCATCACGCGAGGTCTGGACACCTGCGCTGCGGCCTCCGGGTTCGCGCTGCGCCGTTGAATGGGCTTCTTAAGCCACGTTCCTAGCAAGCTAGTCAACGGTATGCGTTGCGGCTGCGACACCTTGGTGGCTCGGCGGCTTTTCCGGCGCGAGCGGTAGACCGAGGAATGCAGGGCAGCCGTTGGCGACTTGTAGACCAGGCTGTTCAGATCGGATTCCGGGCCCCCTACGGCGGAAGAACGCCACAACCAGCTGAAAAATCTGGCTACGCAGTCGTCGCAGCGGAACGGGCGGGTTAGCAGCATAGGCAGAAATATTTTCTCTGCCACATTGCGCCGGGAACGTCGGACTTTGCAGCTTCCGCAGTTTGGGCAAGTCGTAGACACGCAAGATAGATACCAGACCCACGCCGGTCACTCAATACCGTAGGTCCCCTAGTACTAAACTCTCCTGCCCCAGTTATATTGTTTGTAATGTGCTTGTTAGAGGCCTGCCGTAGGGTATGCGGGGTATTGCCTAGGCGGTGTCGGACTTGGAATCTGATATGCGCTTTGCCCAAGATTGAATTTCGCCGTCGTTCGGGTTGAGTGGCAGGATACTCGGTTCTTTTTTGCCCCTGAGCGAGGTGCGAATCTTGCGAGCGCTGGCCGCGCCGAACATTTTCCAGCCGCGCGTCAAAATAGTGGCCGCAGTACGAAACAGCTTGGCGCGATATGCGGCTTTGAACCAGTAAAATACCGGTGCGCCAATAATCACGTTACGGCCGAAGCGCATTGGTGGTCCGCCGGGATAAATTTTGGTGTTTTCGCGCTCGATTACTTTGAATAGTCCATCCACCATTTTTGGAACGCGATGGCGGACGTTAGACGCGTGGATGCGGTAACCCTTGGTTTCTGGGGCGAGAATATGCACCGTGCGACCGGAAGACCCGAGCTTAAGCATGAGGTCCACATCTTCCACGCCGAAGAGTTCGTCGGTCCAGCCCTTGACGGAGCGAAATGTTTCGCTCTCGATTACGATGGCGCTGGCGCCAGGTTGATAATTGCGATCTTTGTTGACGAGAAAATCGTATTCGGCAAATTGAATTTCGCGCGGATAGTTTTCCTCGAGCGCGACGGGCGGGGCGGCGTCAAACCATTGCATGCGGCTCAGGATTATCTTTGGTTCACGGAGATGGACGAGTTTATCGTAAACCTCCAGGGCCCACGGCAGCAGCACGTCGTCGCCATCCAGAAAAACTAGGTATTTTCCAACGGCCATGGCCGCGCCAAGATTGCGCGAGCTGCAGGCGCCATGATTGATCTGCAAGCCGGCGAATTGAATGCGGTCACCGTAGGCTTTCAGGATATCAGGGGAGCCGTCGCTGGAAGCGTCGTCTACGACGATGATTTGTTTCGATGCGTAGCGCTGGGCCAGCGCGGAATCTACGGCGTCCCGGATGAACGGGGCCTGGTTGTGGCAAGTGATGACCACGCTGAATTGTATTTCGCTCACGATAGCAAGTCCGTTGATGCGGAATACTACCACTGCGCGATAGCGTAGCTACTCGAATCGTGCGTTACACGGAATAGTTTGGTAAATGGGTGGGCGTGTGTTGTGCAGACGAAGTTTTCAGGCGGAAACTTGCGATTACCGAGACGCGGCGGTGGCGCCGGCATTGTCGGGAATCGAGACTGCAACGGGCCGAGCCACGAAATAAGCCACGGTGACACTTGCAAACATGAGCAGCGCGGCGAGGAAATATGGCGCGCCGGGGATGCGGACGCTAACGCGTGGTGAAATCGCGGCCGCAAATACCTGAGTAAAGATGAGCGGGCCAATCATCCCGGTTAGCGCGCGGAGACTGTTGACGGCGCCTTGCAGTTTGCCCTGGGCGGTGTGATCCACCCGTTGAGACATGAGCGACTGCATGGCCGGGCCAGCAATGCCCCACAGACCGAGCAGCGGGATAGCGGCGAAAATCATCCAGCCGCGCGAAGCCAAAGCAAAGCCGAGAAACGCGAGGACTCCAAACATCAGGCCGGAGATGAGGCTGTGGCGCTCGCCAAAGCGCTTCACGAAAGGGCCGACGAGAAATCCTGAAGCCAGGCTGATGCATACGCCGACCGCAGCTAAAGACAATCCGATAATTCCTTCGCTCCAACCGTAGCGATAGACGGCATACAGCACAAAAACGGACGGCAACACCTGGTGCGCCAGATAGTAGATGGTCGCCACGATGGCCAGACCGCCCAGGTCCGGATGGGAGCGCAAAAGATTGAGCGCACCCAGCGGATTGGCCATATGCCAGGCGCTTTTGGCGCGACGTTCCGGCGGCAGCGATTCCGGCAAAATAAAAAATCCGTAAATAGCGTTGGTGAGGCTCAATCCCGCGGCCACCCAGAAGGGCAGGCGCAGATGCACACCGCCCAGCAGCCCGCCCACCGCGGGGCCGATGATGAAGCCGAGTCCAAAGGCGGCGCTGATCATTCCGAATTGTTTGGCGCGGCGCTCCGGGGGTGTAACGTCGGTAACGTAGGAGAAGGCCGTGGAAATGTTGGAAGTGGTAATTCCCGAGATGAGCCGGCCGATGAAGAGCCAGGAGAGTGTCGGCGCCAGCGCCATCAGGATGTAATCGAAACCCAGTCCCGCGCAAGAAATCAGAATGACCGGCCGGCGGCCGTAACGATCGGACCAGGCGCCCAGCATGGGCGAGAAAATAAATTGCATGGTGGCCCAGGCAAATCCGAAATAGCCGGTCATGTTTACGGCGCGAGCGATGTTGCCGCCTTCGAATTGTTTGATCA
>JBBRPU010000072.1:0-12393 GCA_038227545.1 Candidatus Acidiferrales bacterium | reverse complement strand
TGCTACCCGGACCGATGTCTTGCCCCGCGCCGCGATCTCCGTACGCCAGGCTGGAAGGAATAAACAGTTGCCATTTCGATCCCACCGGCATGAGTTGCACCGCTTCCGTCCATCCCTTGATAACGCCGCTCACCGGAAAAGTAGCCGGCTGCCCGCGCTTATAAGAACTGTCAAATTCCTTGCCGTCCAGAAGTGTGCCGCGATAATTACACACGACCGTGTCACTGGCTGCCGGCTTCGGCCCGGTGCCGGCGGTGATGATTTTGTACTGCAGCCCGCTCGCCAGCGTAACCACGCCATCCTTGGTTTTGTTTTGCTCCAGGAACGCTTCTCCGGCTTTGCGATTCACTTCGCCTGCTGCGCGAGCAGCAACCTCCTGCTGTTTTTGCAGCTCCCCCTGGAGCGCCGTCAGTACCGTTTTCATTTCTTCGTCGCTTAGAAGAGGTTTCGCGCTGGTCAAAGCGTCTTTGACGCCGCGCGCAAAAATTGCCGGGTCTATTTCCAAGGAATCTTTACGGAGGCTCTTGCCGATATTCATTCCGATGGCGTAGCTGACTTTGTCTCTCTGCGTCTTCAACGTCAATGGCGCCGCCGTCCTGGTTCCTGTTCCGGTGCGCGGTTTTGCCGACGGGGTCTTGGCCGCACCTTGTGCTGGGGCGGGAACGGTAGTGCTCTTGGGTTTTGCCGGAGGAGTGTCCTGCGCGCACACAGTGCCTAGCGCCAAAAAACCTGCTACCAACAAATTGAACGTGATCGCTGATATTTTTTGCATGCAGATATTGTCACATTGGATTTCAACCTGCGCAAATGTTCGCTGCAGTCGCGTCAGGCGGGTACGGTGCTTGCCGGAGCGCGTGGTGCATCCTTCGGACGGTCCGGCTCGACGCCACGCCAACCTACCGGCCGGCCGCTGACCGCCTCCTTCACCGAGCGGAACAGCACCACGTACATCAACTGCCGGTAGTAAAAACGTTGCAGCAGTACAGGAGCCAGAAGCGTCCAGTCTTCTTTGCGCTCCAGTGCGAACGCCAACGCGCACGTCGCAACGTCAATCAATATAAATCCCACGAAGAAAAATATAGAGCGCTGCACATCAGCGGTCGTCCACAGCTGCGGCAGCCGTGCAATGTGCAGTTCGCCAATCGCCCACAAGGCCAGTGAGCCGAGAAACATTAGATCAATGATCGGCGAAATCAGCGGCAGCACCAGCTGGAACACAAAAATATTCGGAAGCGCGATCCATCCGAGCGTTCCATACTTGGGTCGTAACAGAGTATCGCGGTGCTTCCAGAATGATTGCAGTGTGCCGAACGTCCAGCGAAATCTCTGGCGAATCAGCGCGCCCGGCGTTTCTGGCGCTTCCGTCCAGGCAATGGATTCTTCGTCGTAGCTGACGCGCCAGCCGAGTCTGCGAATGGCCACGGTCAGGTCGGCATCCTCCGCCACGGTGTCGGAACTGATGCCGCCGGCCGCTTCAATCGCTTCTTTGCGCCACGCGCCCAGCGCTCCGGGCACCACGGTGATGCAATTCAGCAGGTCGAAGGCGCGCTTCTCCATGTTTTGGCTGGTGATGTATTCAAGCGCCTGCCAGCGCGTGAGCCAGCGCGTGCGATTGCCAACTTTTACGTTGCCGGCAACCGCGCCAATGCGCGGATCCGAGAAGTGCCGCAGCAATTTGGAAATTGCGTCCGGCTCAATTTCGGTATCGGCATCAATGGTGACCACGATTTTTGTTTGCGCCTGCAGCATCGCCAGGCTCAGCGCCGCCGATTTGCCGCGATTTACCTGGTGAATGATGTGCACGCGCGAATCATTCCCAAAATGTTCGTCCAGCAACGCGCCGGTGCGGTCCGTCGAACCATCGTCCACCACGATAATTTGCAAATTCTTTGTGTTGGTGGCGAGCACAGAAGCTACCGTCTGCACAATCACGCCTTCTTCGTTATGCGCCGGAATCAGCACGGTCACATCCGGCGGCGGATCGGAAATCACCGTATGGTCGGGGCGAAGCTTTTCAATGAGCGCCAGAATTCCAATCACGATGGCGCGCCCGCTCACCAGAAAAATCCCCACTACGAAGATTGTGGCAAAGCCCACGCGAAACCAGCGGTACAAACTGAAAATGAAGCCATCCGCGCGCGCTTCAAAGCGCTCCTGCGGTGAAAGCGGAAGCATCATGGAGGCTCGCGACTTTCCCAGCAGGTCCGGAACGGCCACGAACTGGTAGCCTTGCGCGCGTAGTTGATCAATGACTTGCGGCAGGGCTGCCACCGTCTGGCTGCGGTCGCCTCCGCCGTCGTGGAACAAAATAATATTTCCCTCGCTGGCCTGGCTCAATACCGATTCCACGATTTCCGACGCCGGCACCTGTTTACCGGCCGGCTGCTTCCAGTCATGCGGATCAATCTTCTGTCCCACGATCACATAACCCATATCTTGCGCGATGGGCAACTGCGCCACCTCTTCCGCGTATTCCGGCTGGTGGTCAACACCATACGGCGGCCGAAACAATATAGATTTCACACCCAGCGTGCTTTCGATCAATCGCTGCGTCAGATTCAGCTCCCAGCGCAATTGGGTATGCGAAATGTCCTCAAAGTTCGGATGCGTATAGGTGTGATTCCCGATATCGTGGCCTTCGCCATATTCGCGTTTCAACAACTCCGGATACTGGCTGCCGGCTACGCCAACGATAAAAAATGTGGCGGGCACATGTTTTTCCTTGAGCACGTCCAGAATCTTGGGCGTCCAGCGTTTGTCCGGTCCATCGTCAAACGTGACGGCCAGTTTCTTTTTGGTCGCACCCATCTGATCAATGTGATAGGCCAGCGGATAGGTTTCGTATTTCTCGCCCGTAAATAAATCGGTAGAGGCGTCGTATGTAAAGCTCCGCCGCCCAGGCTTAGGCGTGTCTATGAAGTGCCATACGTCGCCGTCACCTTCAAAAATCAGATCGGGTCCCGGTGGGATGGCCGTGATTTTTTCGCGAATGGCGTCCGTCGGCCGCGTGGCATCCCAGATCGGCCACATAGAAGTGTCCGCGGAGCCCAGCCGCCACAGCGCGGTACCCTGCACGCCCAGGCGTTCGTTGGCGCGCAACTCGTTGTAGGCCGTTAGCGCATCCAGCATCCACACTTGGTGAACGTGCTCGTGCTGATCGTTATAGGAATAGTGGGGATTCAACGAAGTGGCATCGAACTCTACCTCGGTCTCCGACTCCGCCGCGCGCACCAGCGCTTCCTGAATGGTCAGCGATTCCGCCGGTTCCGGCTTCTTTTTTGGCGCCTCCGACCAGTCGTACGCATAGTTGCCAACCGCGGCGATAATCTTCTGCGCCGGAACTTCTTTCAGCACCTGCCGCAAATTTTCCACGTACCACTCCTGCGCCGCGATCGGCCCGGGCGCGGAGGTCAGCCAGTGCTGGTCATAATTCATCAGCAATATGGCGTCGGATTGTTTGCCAAAAAATCCGTAATCGTAAGATTCGTCGCGCGCGGGTAGCGCCACCATCAATTTCAATCCGGCGGAATGCAGCGCTGTGGCCAATTCCGCGATGAATTTTTTCAGGTGTGTTTGGTTTTCGTCCGGCACTTCTTCCAGGTCCACCACAATGCCCGATTCGTGCGACTTGCTGGCATACTCCACCAGATCATGCTGCAGCCGATGGCGCGCGTTGGCGTTGTTGAGCATGTCCGCCATTTCCTTCACGTGCCAGGTCGTGCCGTCGTAATTATTCAGCAGACCCATCATGGGAATTTCGATATTCACCGATTTCATCCATTGATGGAGTTTGTCTTCTTTCAAGATCGCGATGGCTTGGTCGGGCGTGGTTTTGGTGGCGCTCTGCCCATTTTCGTAATCCACGGTGGTCAACGCGCCGTCTGAGGTCACGGAATGAAGCTGCTCCGGGAGCAGCAGGTCGATGTCTTTGTAGTGGGACTTGAGGGAAGCCAGGCTGTTCGAATCCCAGCTCACGAAAAACGCCGCGCGCAGCGGATCATAACTTGCTGGAACCGTTCCAATCGCCGCGACACGCCGCCGCCGGCCTTCTCGAATCGGAAACAATTTGCCGGTGGGCTTGAACTTAAGCGGATGCAATCCCGGTTTGGTGTCGGGCAACAGGCCGGCGGGCAGGTCCACGCTCACGGCAATCGTCACAAAAAAATACGCCAACGACATGGTGAGGAGCACCGCGGTGATTTCCAGCACGCGCCGCGTACGGCGCCAGCGTACGCGCTCCGCGTCATAAAATATTGGCCCGCGTTCCTTCATCAAGCCTTTCCAGGTATGCGGCAGGGTTGCGCACCCGCTCCGTCACGGGAGCGAAATGCCAGATTCCGTCTGCTCTATTGTAAGATGCGTTGAATTGATGAGGCGAATTTTCTCGAATCCGGTTACGGCGCTGGTGGCCGGCGGATGCTTGCGATTTTTTTCCGTGCTGCACTATCCCGCCGGATCCGGCGACACCGTTTTGTACGAACAAATCGCAACCAACTGGTTGAAGCGTCACATCTACGCCATGGATATCGGTGGCGTGCTCACGCCGGTGGATACTCGCGTCCCGGGTTACCCCGCGTTTCTGACGGTGATGTATTGGCTGAGCGGTAAAACGGGGGCTGACGCGCGCTTGTGGGTGATGAGCGCCCAGGTTTTCGTGGATCTGCTCACCTGTCTCGTGATCGCAGCCATCGCCGCGGTGCTGGTGTTGTTGGGATTTGAAAAACAGCGGCCCCGCAGGGTCTTCACCGCGGCACTGTGGCTGGCGGTGCTGTGTCCCTTCACCGCGAACTATGTTGCGGTGATTCTGACGGAAACCTGGGCAACGCTTTTTACCGCCTTGGCGCTGTTGTTGCTGTGCCTGCTGCTGTTACGGTTTCGCGGCTCAATTTTCTCTGTAGATGAATTTAAGCTGGATTTGCGCGTGAAGGCCGAGTGGCTCGCTACGTCTGCGGGATTCGCAGCGGGTCTCGGCACGTTGTTTCGTCCCGAAACGCCACTGCTGCTCATTGCCTCTGGCTTGGTGCTCGGTTGGTACCTCTTGCGTGCCCGGGGGTGGCTGAAGCTTTTCCGCATCGGCGCCTGCATGTTCGCGGGGTGCATCCTGCCGCTCTTACCGTGGGCGGTGCGCAATGAAATCACCCTCCACAAAATACAATTCCTTTCGCCTAAAAATTCGAATCTCCCGGGCGAACTGATTCCCTATGGCTTCATGGCCTGGGAAAAAACCTGGCTCTATCGCGTCCGCTACAGTTATCTGGTGACCTGGAAACTCAACGATGAGGCTATTGAAGTCGAAGACATCCCGCCAAGTGCCTTCGATTCAGCAGCGGAAAAAGCACAGGTAACCGAGGTACTCGCGTCTTACAACCAGGATATAAATCTCACGGAAGAACAGGATGCCGTATTTGGGAAATTAGCTAGCGAGCGCACCGCGCGCCATCCGCTCCGCACTTATGTCTGGATCCCTGCCGCTCGTGCGCTGACGGTGTGGCTGACTCCCCGCATCGAGCTGCTCCCGTTTTCCGGAAAAGTTTTCCCGCTGGGCGAGGCGTGGGAAGAAGATCCGGTGGACCAGTCGTTCACCGCCGGTTTCGTCGCTCTGAATGTGATTTACGTGCTGCTGGCCGCTTGTGGCGCGTGGCGTTTGTGGCCGCAGCCAGGGGCGAAAACGGCAGTAGCGCTACTGCTCGGTTTTGTTCTGCTACGCACCGCGTTTCTCACCACGATCGAAGCGCCGGAGCCTCGTTACACTTTGGTCTGTTTCCCGGTATTGCTGGCGTTAGCCGCCCAGATTTTCGCCGGTAAAGATTCGAATGGCAAAGTGGATGCGAGATCTGCAGTAAAGGAAATACCGGGACCAGCCTAACGCTCTTCGAACGGCTCCGGATGGATGGTCACGCGGTGAATTTGCGGAAATTTTTCTTTGACGCGGTCCACCAGGGCGGCGGTTACATCATGAATCTTGGTGATTGGCAGATCGCTCTTCATCGTGCAGTGGCAGGAAACGAGAATGCGATGTTCCACCTGGCGAACCCGCGCATCGTGGCAATTTACGAGCTCGTCATATTCCGAAGGCAGCGAATTTAGAAAAGTTTCTACCGCCGAGGCTAGCTGTTTCATTTCGCCCAGCCCCGCGTCAGGGGTGGCGATGTGTTTGCCCAGCGGCTCAATATGGATATTCACATCGGTAGGGGCGTCTCGCAGCGTGCGTATGCCTTCTTCCAGTTTCGTAGCTTGACGATGCGCCTCGCGCAAACTTAGATTTTCGTCCACTTCCAGATGCAATTCGATGAAAAGCTGGCCGTGCTGTTGTAGCGCCTTCACGTCATGAATCGCCAGGCCCAGCCGCTGCGCCTCCGCGCGGATAGATTCGAATAGATGCTCGCCTTGCGGCGCGCGCGGCTCCGCGTGCACCATAACGTCCGAAGGAACGATCTCTCCGATGCGTTTTTCGATCGCGTCGCTGAGCTCATGTACCTGCTCGAGGCTGGCGGTCCGCGCCACGCTCACGGTAGCGTCCACAAAATGGCGGTTGCCGGAACGCCGTACACGTATGCGGTCCACATCCAGAACGCCTTCCATGCGTCCCACCGCGCGCGCAATTTCCTGCCGCAGGCCTTCCGGAGCGGCATCCACCAGCGCGTCCATGGTGCGCTTGCCGAGCATCGAGCCCACCCACAGAATGACTCCCGCCACCGCGAGACCGGCAATCGCGTCGGCATAAACGAGCCAAGGCAAATGCCAGACTTCTCCCGCCCAGACCAGCCCGATGCCGCAGATAACTACAATCGTGCTCCATACGTCGGTTGAAAAATGCAGCGCGTCGGCTTCGATGGCTTCGCTGTGGTATTTACGCGCCACATGCCCCAACGCTTTTGCACGTGTGATGTCTATGCCCAAAGCCACCAGCAGTATCAGTACGGCGATAATGCTGGGCTGAATATGTACGTGATGAAAAAACAATCGGTTGATGCCCTCGTAAATAATGAATACCGCGGTGATGAGCAGCAGCGCGGTCTCGACGAAGGCTGAAAAGTTTTCAAATTTTCCGTGGCCGTAAGGGTGCCCTTCGTCGGCTGGCTGATCGGACATGCGCACGGATAAATAAGTGATGATGGCGGCCAGCAGGTCCAGGCCGGAATGCAAAGCCTCGGATAACACGCCCAGGCTGCCGGTGCGTAGGACCAGGAATGATTTCAGCGACAGCAACACCACCGCCGACGCCACGCTCAGTAATGCCGCGCGCTTCTTTTCCCGTACTTCCAGGTTTTGCAGGATTTCCATTGCGTCGGTAAAGACTATCCTAAATTTTGCGCCGAATGCGGAGAGGTTGGTCTCGACGGTGCAGCAGCTGGAAAGTGCCGCGCTAACATTGTGAAGACTAGGTTTGGTGAGCGATAAATCGCAGCGCAGCAGAATTCATGCAGTAGCGCAGGCCCGTGGGGCGCGGCCCGTCCGTAAAAACATGTCCCAGATGTGCGTCGCACAAGGTGCACTTTATTTCCGTACGCGAAACTCCGAAAGAAATATCTTTCTTCTCACACACGTTTTCCTTGGCGATGGGTTGGTAGAAACTTGGCCAGCCGGTACCCGAGTCAAATTTGCTCTTGGCATCGAACAGCGCGTTGTCGCAGTCCACGCAGCGATAGAGGCCGGCGCGACGCTCGTCGTGCAGCGCGCCCGAGAACGCGAATTCCGTCGCCGCCCGGCGCGTCACATCAAACTGCAACGCCGTAAGCTGAGATTTCCACTCCGCAACGGTCTTCTGAACTTTCGGCACGGTGGCCGCACCTAGGGGAGCGCCGTCGTTTGAAAACTTGACGATCTTAACCGGCCCGGAGTTCTCGTTGGCTTCCACGCCGTCCGCAAAGGCGGATGAACAAACTCTGTTCACCCCCACTAGCACCGCGCAGCCGCCCAATGTTGCGGCACTGTAGATAAATCCTCGGCGTGTCAGTTCTTTCATAAGCAGTCCACAAGAAATCAGCCGGCGATCTCTTAATTCGCGGCCGTCATCGCTGGCGCAGGCAACAGCGGCAAACGTTTCGGCTCACCGCGCGCTCCGCGCACTTCCAGCTCTTCGAATAGCAACGAGGGCGCCACCATTGAAGCGGGCAGACCGTTTTGCGCAGAGCCAAATGCGCCCAGCGCCGTGCCCGCGAAGCCGTTGATCTGGCTTTGCATATAGTTGTAAACGAAGTTGTCGTTGCCGATTCCCGCGATGTTGCGAATGGCTCGGGAGTTCAAACCGACCACGCGCGCCCCGCGAATCATCTCTTCGCGGCCATCTTGCGGATAAACGCGATATACCACCAGCGGCAGCCGGTCTCCCGACCCCGCTCCGCCGCCGTAGCTCGCCAGCAGCGCCTGAAAATCTTCCTGATGCAGTAAGCTCAGCGTCGGATTATCCATTTCGCGCACGACGATGCAGTACGCCTGTTTTTGCTCTTTGCAGGTGTCCAGGAATTTCTTCTTCAGGTCCGCGAATGGCACGCTTTCTTTTGACGAAAAAAATACGTTGCTCATGGTCGGCTTGGCATCACTCAAAAACGCCGAGCGCCCGTGGCCATTCGATTGATCGAAGTCCGGTCCCGGCCTTCGCGACATCAATTCGTTTTTCAGCGCGCCGTTTTCCACCAGGGTGATTTTTTGCGCGCGCACTCCTTCATCGTCCACGGAATATGCGCCCAATAAAGGTGTGCCCTGGAATTCCTTCAGGCTGGGATCGTCTACCACCGTCACGGAAGTCGGCAGCACGCGCGCGCCGATGCGCGTGATCCAGTCACTTTTTCCGCCCAGGTTGCTGAGCAATTGTTCCAACACCGGAGTGAACGACACCGGAGGACGCGCCCCATTTACGGCGGGTCCCAGAATCTGCGCCAGCAACGGTGCCGCCGCGCGCGCCTCGAAAAGTACCGGGCCGGTATAATCCTGCGCCGCCGGAGCAGCGCGCAAGGCCATCAATTCGCTGCCGGTAATATTCAGCCCTTTGCGAACAGCATCGGGCGTGGGCAAATCCGCTGGATGTACCGCGTACGTCGCGTAAAAATGGTTGATGGGCATGCCATCGTCGGCCAGCGCGTTCATGCCCGATTCGATGGCCGCGAAACTCCGGTTGGTGCGAATCTCCGTGCCTTCGCTGGTGACCAGATATTCGGTCGCGTATACCAGGTAATAGGTCACGCGCCCTTCGTAAATCTGCGGAAAAGCGCGTAGTGCCGCCGAGGTGTCGCGCACTTCCTGTTCCCAATTGCGGTTGCTCCAATTGGCCATGATCAGCGGCTCCACCATGTGAACAGGTTCCGCTTTCGAAAAATCGTTAATGTCCGACTGGCGCGCCAGACTGCTCAGATACGCCTGCTTGCGCGAATACGTTTCCACCGCCTCTTTGAAAGCCTGGTCGGTCGCTATCCACAAATCCTGCCGCAGCGAATCGTAGTCGCGATCAATGCCCACGCCGCCCGTGGACCCGATGAATCCACGGAAGCCGTCATCGCTGACGAAATTGGAACTATCCAGCTTGTAGTTTCCGACGCGCGCTTCCACATTCATGAAGCGGCTTCGCGCATGATTGCTGTTCAGCAGCGCGCCAAACTCTCCGCTGATCTCGCGAAAGTCCAGATCCAGTAAACGGTATTCGAAGTAGTAGGGCCGCACCGGCTGGTCGGTGCCGGGGATTTTTAATTCCAGGCGCGACTTGGCGCGGGCCATCTCATCGCGCATCGCGCGCAGCGTCTGGTCACTATCTTTTGCGTCTTGCGCTTCTTGCGCAGCGGCCCGGCAAGTCGCGGTGCCTCCCAGCATCGTCAATGCGACAAAAATAAATGCAGGCAGCAATGTTCTGATTTTCATCACAGGCCGCCTGTCTTTGTCGCGCTGGCGCCGCTCTTCGGCGTTTCGCTGTCATGAGCCGGCGCCGGCAGTATCGGTGGCCGGTCCGTGGAACTTTCTTTCTTCTGTACTTCGAGCTCGGAAGTCAAAATTGCCGGCGAGGCCGCGGACACCGGCACTGAACCGGACTCCGCACCGCAATAACCGTTGAAAACTTCCGACGTATCGCCAGTCGCCACAATCTTGGTTAGCGCCGCTAGCGGCGTTCCCACGATATCCACGCCGCGCACCAGTTGATCAGGCCGGCCATCGGCAAAAACCTTGTAAACCACCAGCGGGAGCACCTGAAATGCTTGCGGCTGGCCGCGCCCAGTGAACGTAAACCCCCCGGCGATGTCGTCAATCAGCAGTCCGAAGCTTTTGTTCTGCGCCTTGATCAGTTCGATCAACTTGGCGCGCAGCTCCGCGTTAGGCACGGTCTTGTTGCTCTCTACAATTAAATTACCTTGGCGCGAGACCGGCGTAGCACCTAGCTGACGCCTGCCGTGGCCATTCGATTTTGGAAAATCGGCGAGCGGCGAGCGCGACATTTCAAAATTCTTCAACACCCCATGATCCACCAGCGTCACGCGCTGGGCGGGAACTCCTTCGTCGTCGAACTGGTAAAAGCCCAGCAGCTCCTGCGTGCCAAGCCGCTTTTTTGTGGTGTCGTCCACGATGCTGAGGAAGCTCGGCAAAATTTGTTCGCCGACTTTATTCGAAAACGTCTGCCCTTCACTCACATCCTTCTGGCGATGACCCTCATCGCGATGCCCGAATACTTCATGAAAGAAAACCGCGGCAGCGCGTCCGGTCAGCAACGCCGGTCCCACCGTCGGATCATTGATGGGCGCGGCCACCAGTCCTTCCAATTCCTTGCGCATGGTCGCTTCCGCCGCGTACACCGCTTTGTCGTCAGGCGCCTCAGCGGGATTGACCCAGTCAAAGTTGTAATAGCGATTGATGTCCATGCCATCCGGGGCCTTGCCCTGGATGAACAATTCCAAACGGTAACGAATCTGCCCGAATTGCAGTTGCGTACCTTCGCTGTTCACCTGGTACGCGTTTTGCGCCTGCCCGCTGAAGGTCACAATGGAATTGATAATCGCGGTGGAGTCTCGAAAAGCCTTGGTGTAATCGCGAACTTTCTGCTCCCAGGGCTTGCGATCCACGCTGATGGAAACCTGCTGCCCGATGGAAGTGTGCGGCTCTTCGCGCGAAAAATCGGGCGCTTTCCCTTCCGCGGTTTCCACTTTCACTTCTTTTCCGGTCTTGATTTTGATCAGCGCTTGCGACGAAGCCTCGTACTGCTTGTTGGTTTCCAGCCAGATCGCCCGGCGTAACACTTCAGCGTCGTCGTCCAGGGGTATAGGGGTGCCGGGTCCGCCGTTGGCTTGCTGGCGCTCGCCGACTTTGTGCGAATTATCCAGCGTGTAATTTCCCGTGCGCACCGAAACTTCCAGCCAGCGGTTGCGCGCCTCTGTGCTCGTCAACAGCGCGCCGTTCGAACCTGAGACATCCGATCGTTGCGTGTCCGTCACCGTGTACCCGACGAAATACGCCGGCGGTTCCTGCGCCTTGAGCGCTTTGATGGAGCGATCCAACTCCACCTGCAAAGCCGCCAGCACCGGAGCGCGCTTCGCCGGGGTATCCGGGGGCGCGGCGGAAAGGGCGGGCGCAATGGCGCACCAGGCCGCCAGCACACAAAGAATGTCTATTACTCGACTACGCATCCATAAGTTCAAAGGGAGCCTCACAAGCTCTTAGACGGGAACTTCAATCAATAAGTGTACTCGACGGTTCGGAAGCCGCACAAACCCACGATTCGGGCGGCATCGTATTAGATGTTCTAGTGCTCGGCGTCGTTGCACGCCAGCGGGCATCAGGCCAGGAAAAGGCCTGTCCACTACTACAAATCCATTACCAGTCGCGAGTATGAATTACGCAACCCGCCGCGCCCTAGCCGCAGTTGGGATTAGTCTTCGGGTCACAGCGCGGAGGTACCGGAGTCGTTTTGCTGCTTCCTCTGGTGACCACCGGAACAATCACAATGGGAATCACCGCGAGGACTCCCAGCGTGATCCCGGTGCCCTTGCTGATGTGGTGGGTGGTTTGTACGGCCCCGACCGGCCCGCCGACGTCGGTGCTCTGCGCCGCGGCCGTTAACAAATCCAGTGTCGCTTGCTGCGGGCCCAACGGCGGCTGCGCCCCGGAGCTGTCGTTGCTTCGAACGCTGCTCATTTGCCCGGCTTTCACTTCCACGCAAACTCCCGCCAGATTGCAGACGCGCACCACGCCCTCGAACACAATTACGTTCATGGTGTTATTCTCGTAGCCCACGTAAAAATCTGTGCCCACCACGCCGGCGACGCCGGCGGGCGTGTGTACTTCGAATTTCCCGTTGGGCTTCGATAGCTTCACCGCTTGCGTTCGCAGCTTTCCATACGTGAGCTCTAGGTCCGTCTGCTGCGCGCCCGCGTCATGTTTAACCACGTGCATGGAAGATTGCGAGCCGACGTTCAG
>JBBRPU010000071.1:0-12587 GCA_038227545.1 Candidatus Acidiferrales bacterium | reverse complement strand
CTGTCCAGCGGCGAGATTGCGCGATTGAAAAATACCGGGCTGACGGAAGCGCAGGTGGTCGAGCGCATCAATCAGGGCATGACCGACGAACAGGCGGAAAAAGAAGTACTGATGCGCACGACTGCGCGCAACCACTACGGCACGGGGTTTACGCATATTCGCGGGCGGAAGCGTTAGTCTCCTTCTCTACTTACAGCCAAAGTGGATGGCAGCTTTTCAGGACAAGCGAAAGCTGGCTTTTGCTGCTCGTAATTCCCCGCTACAATCGAATCGTTGAAAGTCGCGTCTTACCTACGCAAGTTGCCGGCGCTCAGTTTTATTGCGTGCGCCGGATTTATCGGAGGTTGCGCAGCCTCCTTCGGTCCGGGATATTTGGTCGCTAAACAGGATATAGACGTTCATTTCGAACCTGGACCGCCGCCGCGCCTGGCGATCAAATCCGAATATCAATTGACCAACACGGGTACGCGGCCGCTTTCCATGTTGGAACTCAGGCTCCCAGCCCGGCGCAGATTCAAGTCCGAAAATGTGGCCATCAGTTGGGATGGCAAAACGCTCGAGCCGGCACCGTCCACGGACAACGCGCGAGAGACTGTGCTGAACCTGCCGAGTGTGTGGGCCATCTCCGACCGCCATACCCTACTGGTGACCATGAATCTGGAAACTTCCTCCGGTGCCGAAGAATTTCTTGGGTTTGCTCCTGACGCTTTTTTTCTTCCGGCGCAAGGTTGGGCGCCAGAACTGCTTCCTGCCAAGGGCGCTTTTGGAACAGGTGGAGCGCCACCGGCAAAATGGAATCTCGCGGTCCACGTACCCAAAGATTTTGTGGTGCACAGCAGCGGCGATAAAATCAAAAATTCCAAGCGCGGGGAAGATTTGACGGTGCGTGCGACCCAGCGGGTAGTGGACATTTACCCCTACGTGGTTGCCGGGCGCTACGTCACGAAACAAATTGGAACGGAGCGGGCAAAGATTTATCTTTGGACGCGCCAGTCGCAAGAAGCAGGCGACCTGCGAGCGGTGAGCGACTCGCTGGTAAAAACGCTGGAGAGCTACAACGCGATGTTTGGTGCGAGGACCGTTGCGCAAGCGCCGCAGGGATTCTTTTCTCGGCACCATAATCCGAATGGAAAAAACGAACCACCGCTGTGGCTGGTGGAATGCCCGGTGATACCTGGGTGTTTCGGCGACCGGAACACCAAGAGCGCCACGATGCTGGGCGTCCATGAGGAGGAGATTGCGGGAGAGATGATTTCCGTTGATAGCGCGATGATAGATCCCAGGCCGGGAGTGAAGAAGATGTTCTCGGCCGCGGCTCCGGCGCTGGCTGCAAGCTGGCTCGGGTACGGGCAGAGTCCTGGTTTTTACGAGCAGGATGCGCCTCTTTCCGCGTTTCCGGCATTCGCCGCAGCGATAGGCAACGATGCTCTGAATGGCCCGACGGCACGCGCGGATACGATTCGCCGGGCGCTGGCGCTGGTGCCGAAACGCAGCAGCAAATTGGAAACGGATGAGCCGGTGGTGCACGCGAAGAGTTTTCTTTTTTTCTATGGGCTCGAGGACCGCTACGGTCAGGAAACATTCCGCAAGGCGATACGGCATATGCTGGACGCGCGGCGCAGCAGCGGATTCGATCTCGATGACTTGATCGCCGCGTTTGACCAGGAATCGCACCGGAATACCGCTGAGTTCGTGCGACTGTGGATGAAGCACCCTGGAGTACCCGCAGATTTCCGCGCAAAGTATGAAAATGCATCCGCGGACAAAAACGCTTTTCTTAAGGAGACAACACCATGAAAGATATCGTGCTAACCGATCGTGGACCAAAACCCATCGGGCCATATTCTCAGGGAGTACGCGCCAACGGATTTTTGTTTATCTCCGGGCAGGTGTCGTTCGACCCGGCTACGTCAGAAATGACGGGAACGGATATTGCACAGCAGACGCAGCGAGTGATGGAAAATGTGAAGGCCATTCTGGAGGCGGGTGGGTCGAATCTTCATCACGTGGTGAAGACGACCGTTTTTCTGAAAGACATGAATGATTTCGCGGCGATGAACGCGGTGTACGCGACGTACTTCACCGCGGCACCGCCGGCGCGCTCCACGGTGCAGGTGGCGAGATTGCCCAAGGACGCGCTGGTAGAGATTGAAGTGATCGCCGCAGCCTGAAGCCGGGGGCGTCGATTTCCTGCCAAAAACAAAACTGCCCCGGAAAATTCCCGGGGCAGTCACAACTCAATTCGAAATGATTGTTTAGTCGCCTGCGACCGCTTCGGCGGCGGTTTCTTTCACTGCGGGCGCTGAGTGGCCATTACCATTGCCATTTGCTGGAGCGATGGTAACAGGCTTGCCAGCGTTGGCAAAGTTCGCGGGCACGGCTTTGGCGATATCCGAAACGCTGCCGATCTGTACGACTGTCGGCTGGGGCTTCTTCAGCACCAGTTCTTCGTAGATGGCGCGAACCTTAGCCTGCTCGGCCATGGCTTTCTTGCGGCGGATGCGGTCCTCTTCTGAGGCGGTCAAGGGGATGTCGTGTTCCAGGTGGCGAACGCGCGCGGCGTCATCGGCGTCAATAATCAGGGAGTGCTCAAAGGTATCCAGATTTACGGCTTTGCCCTTGGCGTAGATTTCGTGCTTGCCGTGTTCCTTGTACCACTGGGCGACGGTGGCGTTCTTGTGCATGTTTTCGATGATCTGGCGCCAGCCTACTCCGGTGTTGTAGGCGCAGAAGGAAATTTCGCCCTGCTGCGTGGCGTAAGGAATGATGCACATTTCCGTGCGGCGGAAGTCATAGTTGAAAAGATCCTGAAACCACATTCCGGCGATGAACAGGAAGTTCCAAGGATCAGTCTGACGGCGCTTCATGGCGTCTTCGTAGGTGCGTTCCGGCGAAGTGCGTCCGTATTTTTTCTCGGCGCCCTTGGTCAGCGCCCAGGTCTTGTCGAATTTCTTGAAGAGGTCATAGAGCTTCAGACCCTTGGGACCCTGGAAGGGCTTGTAGTTCTTCAAGAGGGCCATGGCCATCATGAAGTTTGAAAATGTTTTGCCGCGAGCCGCGTCGGTAATGTCGGTGACGTCTTTGGTCAGCTGCACGGCGTCGAGGAAGCGCGGTACCGGCGCCCACTCCTTGGTTTCTTTGTTGATCATCAGCGCAGTGCCCACACCGCAATTGGGGTGGCAGCCGCAGGAGAGCGAGCCCCACTGCGAATCCTGCCCCTTAACCATGTCGGAGAAGCCGGCGAAGGTGCTGATGAAGGAGATGGGGAACCAGTCGCGTGTCGGCTCCACTTTGCCAACCTGGGCGCTCACGTCTTTCGCAAGATGCGAAAGGGTGTAGCGCTGGCGCAAGCGGCGCTCGGGGGTGATGTCTTCGTCGCGGCCGGTGAAGGAAACCGGCTGGAAGCTGACGAAAGCGATTTTCTTGGGGTTCTCCATCGCGAACTTCACGACGGTGCCAACCTGGTCGTTGTTCACGTTATTGACGATGGTGACGACCAGCACGATTTCGATTCCGGCTTCGTGCATGTTTTCGATGGCGCGCAATTTCACGTCAAAGAGGTTGCCGATCTGGCGATGGCCGTTGGCGTCGTTGCCGATACCGTCGAATTGCAGGTAGGCGTAGCGCATGCCGGCGTCGAAAGCCTTGCGGCAGAATTCCTTGCTCTTGGCGAATTCAATTCCGTTGGTGGCGGCCTGCACGCTGTTGTAGCCGATCTTGCGGGCGTGCGCCACGGCCTGGAGGAAGTAAGGGCTCATCGTCGGTTCGCCGCCGCTGAACTGCACGGACATCTGGCGGCGCGGCTTGATTTTCAGCGCGTTGTCGAGAATTTCCTGAATTTCGTCCCAGCCCAGTTCGTGTACGTAACCGACCTGGTTGGCGTCCATGAAGCAGGGATCGCACATCATGTTGCAGCGGTTGGTGAGGTCCACGGTGAGAACGGAGCCGCGGCCATAACGCACCGTGCTGGAACCGTGCTTGTGAAGATCTTCGTCGTTGTGCGCGGGAATATCGCGGCCGGGATAGCGCTGCTCGATCCAATTGAGCCACTTGGAGTCCACGGCCATCATGTCTTCGTAGTGACCATGCTGCGGGCAGTCTTTCACCATCCAGACTTCGCCGTCGCGCTCCACGATCTGAGCCTTAATTTCGCCGACTTTCTCGCTCATCAAATCGCGCCAATCTTTCTTGCCGGCGATGATGGCTTCGCGCGCTTCTTTCACGCACGCGGGACAGAGAGAATCGGTCTGGCGCGGGAATCCCAAAGTGGGCTTGGTTTTTTCCCAGGATTTGAGCAATGGCTTATCCGACCATTGAGGAGTTACGGATGGATTCGGATTGCGCTTGTTGAAATGTTGAAAGGTATTAAAAGTGATCCCGGCGGTCTTACAAACGACCCAATCCATGGACCTGAAAATCTGCGTAGCTACTCGATTCGCCATAAACTTCAACCCTCCGCTTTCAGCAGAACTGCGTTTTAGCCCGGTTGCTAATTTGCCCGTTCAATCGTTCGAAACGATTACTGCGAACGACTGCCCCCGGGCGGTGGACAGTACTAGAAAGAACGCTACCACGACAGGCTGGTCAGGCCAGTAAGTCTTTGACCTCCTATAGTTTGAATGGTAAAGGCTACCAGTACTAGCGGGTTGCGGTGAACGGTCGGAATTGAGGGTTAAAGAGTCGAAAAGGTCAGCGAGCGGGTAGGACTGTTTTGGTACTGAGCGGCAGGAATCTGCCATTCGACCGGGCCAAGCCGAATGGACCGGTTGGAGTGGCTAAGAAATTTGTCGTTGGCGTGATGATAACGCGGGGTGTAGGCGCAGGCCGGGACTGTTGCGCGATGGTCTGGCCGAGTTGAAAAACAATCGACTGAAACTATTCGTTAAGGATGGGCCGCAACACAGCCATCACGAAATGAGCGAAATGCGACGCGCCATCGTCCAGTTGCAGCCAGCGCACCACGCAATGTTCGGCTAGATATTTTGGCACGCGCGCTTCGGTGATGCCGAGATGTTCAGCGAGCTGCTTACTGATGGATTCGGCGCCGCGCCGGCTGGAGTTTCCGCGAAGAAGATTCGCCACCGCGATGCGCAGTGTCTGGCAGGATTCCACATAGTAGTAACTGGTGAGATCGGAATCCGTAAGAACAAAGACACCCGGGCCGACAGGCGCGGTATTGGCGTCATCAAGTTTTACCGCCTCGCAACTCAACAAGCGGCGGAACTGCATCTCCAATAACGAAATTCGCGATGACAGGCCTGGATCGCCGTATCGGCCCTTCGGTCCGGGCACGCCTGAATCCGGCAACGCCTCGACCGGGAGAGGCGGCATGCTGCGGCGTGAAACCTGGCGGGGCTCGTCCTCCGAGACTTCCGGTGGAGGGGGCGGTGCACTGCGGCGCGATGTTGGCGTGGACGGCTGACGGGGCGTGGTGGAGCTGCTCAGTTCTGTAGCGGAACCGGGTTTGCGGCGGTTGCGGCCACCTCGGCGGCCGCGCCTGCGACGGCGCTTGTCGTCGGAATCCAATCCTGTTGCTGGGGCAGCGGTATCGCTAGCGGAATCGGGTGCGCCAGCAGAGGAGTCGCCTTCACTCTCCTCTTTTGGAGTATCGCCAGAAACGATCGATTCAAATGCCGCGACGCTCTGCTCGAACGGCATGCCGGGTTCGGGAATCGGAAGGCCCAGCACCGCGCCACCTTCGAGTTCGGTGGTTAGTGCGGAGGCTGCGGTCACGCCTGGCTCGAATCCCAGACGCACGGCGGCTTCCTGTGCTTTAGTTTTCCAATCGGCGCGGCGAAAGTGCTCGGCGGCAGCGGCATACCATTTTGCGGCGTCGGGATTATTCGCGGCGGTTTCAAAATATTTCGCCAGCTCAAAGGCCACCATGGCGTCGTGCGTTTTCTCGTACAGCGCCGAAAGCTGGCCAACCGGATCTTTGGAAGTGCGTGCGCGGCGAATGCGCGCGGTGATTTGTTTCCAATCTGCCATAAAGGTGACTGCATTGTAGCAGCGGAGGAGTTGGACGGCCAGCGATGCTGGGCGCCTGCGTCGTTTCGTGGAGGGCTGCTCTCAACCAGGATAGGAATGAAATTTAGCGGCAATATTTCTTACTGGTTGCCATCGAAACAGCAGTGCGCCCAGGTAAGTACCGAAGGTATTCGTTACGATATCCAGAATTCCTGAGAGCCGGCCCGGTATGAAGGCTTGAAGAATTTCGATCGTAGCGGTGATTGCGAAACCGGCCAGCACCGTCAGAACCATGGCGCGAGCATCACGGTGATGTAACCGAAAGTATGCGAACGATAAAAGTCCGAAAGGTACAAAGCCAAAAACGTTTATGGCCAGGTCGCGGATTCCGAGTTTGTCGCCACTCTCTTCCCACGGAGGGATGAGAAATCCGCTGTACAACGTCCGGAAGCGATCGGGAATGAAAAGGTCCGCGCCGGAAAGCGCGCTGTTATGGATGACTTTTCCAGAGCCTTCCGTAAATGTGTAGTGGCTAACGGCGGACGATGCTCCAGAGTGTTGAGCGACTGGAGCTGCAGAGCGAGAATTCAATTGAACATACTCAAGCGCAACCTGCTGCGGAGTTAACTGACCGTCGTAGAGAGCCAGATCAAGCACACTGCCCGGCCAGGAGTTGTACGTAACCGGCGAATCTCCGATGACCAGCTGTCCTGACAAATCCGCACAGGAAAACTTCAGGCGCGACGAAGTTTCGGCGGGCACGCCATTACGATAGCCCAAGGTGCCTTTGGAGCCGGAAGTGATCGTCACAGTGACAGGCTCGGCACTCAGAAAAAGGTGATCAAGATCCATCTCAACAGTTTGAAGCTGGTTTTTTTCGTTGCGATAATTTTTCCTGATCAAAAGCGCATCGCGGTATTGCATGAGAGTGAATCGAAGCGGATTTTCCGGAGTGTAGAACGCCAATATCGTTGCAGCGCCTTTAAAATAGAGGAACTGGGGCTGAACTTGAATTTGCAAGCTGCAAATTGAGTCCGCGTTGTGAGTGGCGGGTGGCAGTACGGTCCCAGAGCTGAAGGCTAGGCCGTATTCGCCAAATGCGGCACCCTTCCCACCGGGAAGCCAAGTCACTTGATTTTTGAGGAATGGATTGAGAGGCCACAGGCCGACGCCTAATAATCCACAGGCCATCAAAACGCAGGCCGTCGGCAGAAACCATGAAGGTAGAGAGAATTTTGGCGTGTTCATGAGATGGCGGTAGTCAGATGAGGCCCGACCCGCAATAAGTATATGACGGGCAGCCACAGCTTCGGAGGCGAGGCTCCCGGGTTTAAGGAACAGCCTTTGGCCTAGACCGATTTGGGTGTGATGTTGCCGATTGACTGTGGGCAGACGACTGAGTATTCTTGAACCCTTAGTCCTCTTGGAGTGGTGTACATGCTACTTTTGCGCAGTACGGTCGCATCTATTCTGGTGGTAACTGTCATGATTGCGCCAGGTTGGACGGCCACCGGTCCGGCCTTTGGAACTATCGTAAGCGCCGAACGCGCGCGCATAGGCGCAGGCCCCGTTTCTGTGGGCGCCACGGTGTTTGGCGGCGACAGGTTGCTTACGGATGAAGCCGGTAGTGTGCAGGTACGTGTCGGGGCTGCGCGGTTGCTACTTTCGAGCGCAAGTATTGCGGTACTCGCCAAGGATGAGACCGCTCCCGCAGCTAGCTTGACTCGCGGAACCGCAATTTTCTCAACCGCCAATTCGAAAGCTTTTACACTGCACGTTGGGAGCATGAGCATCCGGCCAAAGACCGACCAGGCCACGGTCGCGCAAGTAAGCGTGATCGGGCCCAAGGAACTGATGGTCAGGAGCACTCGAGGGTCGCTGATCGTTGCGGTGGATGACGATGTGCGGGAAGTGCCCGAAAATATGTCTTATCGCATCGTGCTGGATCCGAGCGAAGCAGAACTCGCTGCGGAGGCAGCTTCCGCGGCTTCCGGGCAAGGCGCGCAAGGGGTAGGAGCTAGAGGCAAAGGGCGGCCACCACTTCGCGCCGGGCGAAACCGTTTCGTGTGGTACGCGATTGGAATTGTGGGAATCGCTACCGGAGTATTTTTGTGGAAGGCTTTGGAAAGCCCGTCCAGTCCTAACTGAGCGCCTCTCGCTTAGTTTTGCTTGCGCACGACAAGGAACAGCATCATGCCGATCTACGAGTACATCTGCGACGAATGTGAGACACCGTTCGAGCGTATTATCTTGAATAAGACGCAGGAAATTGCTTGCCCCAAGTGTGCGGGGAAGAAGAACACGCTTCAGCTTTCCGTGTTCAGCGCGCCGAATGGAAATGGATCTTCCGCAACGGCGTCGGCAGCGCCTTCTGGGGGCGGCTCGTGCTGCGGTGGCGGTTGCGGCTGCCACTGATCGATATCGCGCTGTAGTTCCGCGAGTGAACCTCGTTACCAGTTTCGATTTCCTCAATGCGTTCCGTACACACTGACCAGCAACATATTTTTTCTGCGCGCATTTATAAACAATGGATTATGCGGTGCGTGGATGTTCCCCGTGAGGTGTCGAAGATGTTGCGAGTCGCGGCGCAGGAAGCTGCGATTGAAAATATGATGCACCTACCGGTGATCGGTCAGGTGGAAGGCTTGCCTTTGAAGAGCACGCTTTCTCCACGCGGCGGTGGGGCCTATCGCCTGCACATTCACAGCGATATCTGGCGGAAGCGCCGCATTGACGCGGGCGATACGGTGGAAGTGCTGCTGCAATTGGACAGCGAGCCGCGGAATCCGTTGCTGCCACCTGACCTGGCAGGCGGGCTTGCGGACGAACCTCGCGCGCTGGCGATTTTCAACGCGCTGACGCCGGCTCTGAGGCGGCAAATAATCCGTTATGTGGAGCAGGCGAAGCACGCCAGCACGAGAGAGAAACGCATTTTATTGATCGCGAAACGCATGAAGGAGCGCGCGGCCAGGAGTAAAAAGAAAAAGAAGTAGTGGATTTTCGCGTTGGGAAAGTCTACTTAGCTACGTCCGGACTTCGCGTGTTGTTTTTCTGTGCCGCCAACCAAGGAACCAGTTCCGGTTCATCGAAAGCGTTATTCCAAACTTCGTTTTTGACTTTGTGATACTCGGTGTAGTGCGGGTGGCCGCCGGCTTTCTTGATGTCTTTTACCATTTGCCGGACCAGGTCAACGGGCACAGCCGGATCCATTTCCCATTGAAAGAGCCAAAGCGGAACGTGCGTTATAGCATTTACGTTCGTAAAATTATCGTAGGAAGCGATGACCACGGCCCCAGACCACTGCTCTGGATATTTTTGCAGCAGGGACCACACACCTAGTCCGCCCATGGACTGCCCCACCAGAAAAACACGATCGCGATCGATGGAATAATCTTTTTCTACCAGCGCGAGGATATCCAGTGCCGATTGCAGCGGCGCATTTATTTCGTTCACTTCGGGATCGGACCAGTTTTCGCCTTGCGGGCATTGTGGGGCCAGAACGAAGGCCGGGAAAGCCTCCTGATTCTGAGGAGTGGTCCAAAGGTGCGAACCTTTTTCGTTTTGTCCTGAAATTTGCGCTTCGTTATTGGAGCCGCGGCCGCTTCCGCCGTGGAACCACACAATCAGCGGGTACTTTTGGGTGGAATCGTATTTGGGAGGAACGAAAAGGCGGTAAGGCATCTTGGCGCCTTTTTTGTCGGTGTAGGTGAGTTTGCGAAATGGAGGCTCCTCTTTCACGACGCCTGGGGGTGCGACGCGAGTCTGCGCCGACACGGAGTGACAGCAGATCGCTACCAGGGAAAACAGAATCGCTGAACGGTATGGCACCGGCGGCTCCTTATCGAGTTGTGAGGCTGCGACGGGTTACTGGGGTCGCGTGTAATTGGCCACATTCGCCGGTATTGCGGCTGAACTATTTCCGCGTGGATCGGGTACCGGAGTTTGCGCACTCCACTTGAAAGGAATGATTCCGGTCCACCCTGCGCCGGCGTATTCCTCATCATCATCCACCGCGAAGCCAGTGCGAACTTTCGCGGAGACTTCGACGAGCGGAACGGCCAGAACCATGGTGGCTTTGAGCTCCTGTTCGCTCGGGGGACGCACCTGGGCCCAGCGCCCGCGAATAACATATTCGACGAAGTCGCGCATCGCCGCCATTTTGGCTTGCGGATTGAGGATTTGTTCCGCTTTGCCCATGACCACTACAGAACGGTAGTTGACGGAGTGGCCAGTGGCGGTGGGAGCGAGCACGATGCCGTCGAGGAGCGTGACGCTGACGCAAAATGGCGCACCGCTTCCAAGATTGCGCATGAGGCGACCGGCTGTTGATCCGTGGAGAAAAAGTTTATCGCCGACGCGAACGTAATTGGTGGGGACGACATAGGGCAGGCCATCTATGATGAACGCGATCTGGCACACGAATGCTTCATCAAGGATGCTGTAAACCAGGTCGCGATCGTAAACGGCGCGATCGGGCTTGCGTTGGACTTTTGTTCTGGCCGTCGGCGTGAATTCGCTCATCGAAAAAGCCTAGCCTTTCGATGCGGCAATTCGCAAGGTCCAATCTGGGTGGATGCCGGATCGCGGAGGCCTTACTGAGAAATCATTGCCGGCGCGGGTGAGGTACCCACGGGCGATGGCGACGGAGCGCCGCGCACTACGCGAAGTCCTACATATTCCGGAGCAGCTGCGCAGTTTGATTTGGCGTCGGAGGGGCAGTCGGCGCTGCCGCCCGTAAACTGACCTTTTCCGCCGGCGACGATTTGCCACTCGGCGACGTTTCCGCCCAAGTCGAAGATCAATTGGTCGTCTTCTTTTCCCTGTCCGGCGAAACTGCCCGCTGGCTTCAGAAGAGGCGCCGGGCCTTGCAGGTCGGCGAGTTTCTTTTTCAGCTTTAACTGGTCGTCAGGATTCGGCGCGTAGCCGGCCCAATAATCGAGAGTGTTCTCTCCTTCTTTTTTGCTGAAAAGTCCGGATACTTCGTTTTCGTTGGGGACACGCCAGGTTTGCCCGGTGATTTTGCTGAGCCATGAGACGTAGGCGGCAGCCTGATCAAAACTGATGCCGTTCGCGGGATAGTTTTCGGTGTGAGGTTCAAATTTATAGTTCTTGTCGAAGGCCGCGAACTGAGCGCGGGTTACTTCAAAACGTCCGACTTCCAGATCGCTGCGTTTTACAACTTCCGGAATCAGCACGGACTTCCCTTTTACGAGGAATGGAACACCGTACGCACTGCCATCACGCGCCAGGGATTTTGTGCGCAGGCGGATATCCAGCGGGGAGCCGGATTTGACGGCTTCATCTTCGTTCCTGGTAGTTTTGAAAAAATATTTGTCGAACCAGGCCACTTCTTCTTCCACTTTGCGCATCTGGTGCGTCAATTTGCGCGGGCCATGCGGCTCGCCGGGAAATACCACAAATTTTACGGGCTTGTCGTAGTACTGAAGCGCCCGGAAGTATGTCCAGCTTTGCGCTGGAGGTACGTTGCGATCGGCGGACCCGTGAAAAATCAGGACAGGAGCTTTCACTTTGTCCAATTTGAAAAGCGGTGATTTTCTGATGTATAGCTCCGGATCTTCGAGCGGGGACTTCCCAAAATAATAGGCGTCGAACGATTGGCCAAAATCCACGTTGCCCCAATCGCTGATCCATTCGATGTCGCCCGCCCCCAGGCTGGCGACTTTGTAACGATCGGGATAGTTGATCAGCAGGCTGGTGGACAAAATGGAGCCGTTAGACCAGCCCATGGTGGCAACACGATCGGGATCGGCTTTTCCCTGGGCAATCAGATAGTCCACGCCGGCGTTAATATCCGGAGTTTCCAGGTCGTAATATTTTCCGCAGCAAATGGACTCGGCCCACTTCAAGCCATAATTATTGCCGCCGTGATAATTCGGCCGCAGAACAAATGCGCCGCGCTGGGTCAGCAGCTGAATAGGATATGCCCAGCTCTCGTCCCACAAATCCTGGTCGGCTCCCATGGGGCCGCCGTGGATGGCGGTGATGACGGGATACTTTTTGCCGGCTGCATAATTCGCCGGGTAATAGAGGATGCCTTCGACTTCTTCGTCGTTAGCGCCCTTCCAGCGAATCACTTCGGTGCGGACAAAATCACGGCCTTTGGTGAGGGATTCGTTCAACCTGGTAATTTGTATCGGCGACTCCAGCTTTCCGCCGGCGAGCTGCGCGCGAAAAAGCTGCGGCAGTTTGCTGGCGGTGGAAGTGGCGTACGCGATGGACTTGCCATCGTCACTGATGAAGAAGTTCTCAAGATTACGAACGTGCTCGCCACTGAGTGGTTCGCGCTTCCACGTAGCGGCAGAGGATTTCGTGTATATCGCCGGTTCATCGTGGCTGCCGGCAGCGAGAAGAGCCGCAACGCCACCGGGGACGGCCTGCAGGCCGCGTCCGATGCCATTTTCCCAATCAAGATTGACCTGCGTGGCTTTGCCGCTGACTACATCGAAGAAATACACGATGGTGATGCCGGCGGTCATGAACCGCGCGTCGCTTGAAAAAGGCGTGGCCATGTAGAAGCCGGAATTATCGAGAGCCCATTCGAATCCTTCGGCGCGCACGCGATTCTCGCTGAGTATTTGCTTCTCCTGTCCATTGTTGAG
>JBBRPU010000070.1:0-12787 GCA_038227545.1 Candidatus Acidiferrales bacterium | reverse complement strand
TTTTCGCCTTCGCAGGCGACTCCACTATGACGAGCGAACGAGCCATGTTGACTTTGTAACTCCGTAATCCTTCGCGGGAAGGGTTGACCGCTGGAGGGTGTGTCCTTCTCGCTACCTTATCAAGATGCGCAGACGGCGCTTGCGGGTGCTTTTCGGCGGGCGAGCGGGCCTAAGAATTAGTCAAGTAGTGTCGCTTAAACCCAGCTACAACATGATTTTACTGAATTGTTTGCCGGGCGATTGACGAACGAGATTTTTCATCTCCAGATCAAAGAGCGTAGCCAGTACCTCGGAAGAGTTCAAGCCGGAATTTTCGACCAGCTCGTCAATGTGACGAGTTTCTTCCGCGTGCAGCAGGTCGTAAAGCTTTTTTTCCGAAGCGCCAAGGGAGGCGGCGGCGAGCAGGTTGCGTTGCTCGGATTCGGGTCGCTCAACTTGTAATAACGCAGCGCGGACCGGTGTGGACAGTTCTTCGATGACGTCTTCGGCGTTTACGACCAGCTTGGCGCCTTGCTTGATCAGGAGGTTGGGGGCGTAGCTGACCGTTTGCGTCACATTGCCGGGCACGCCAAAAACTTCGCGGCCGAACTCCATGGCCAGTCGCGCGGTGATCAGCGAGCCGCTGAACTCGGCACCTTCGATGATGACTACGCCGAGTGGCATGCCCGCGACAATGCGATTCCGAATCGGGAAATTTTCGGGCGCGGGGTGGGTGCCCAGGGGGAATTCACTGAGAATGGCGCCGCGCTCCAAAACTCTTTCGTAGAGCTTTTTGTTTTCCTTGGGGTAGCAGACGTCTATGCCGGTGCCGAGCACGCCGATGGCGCGGCCGTTGGAGGCCAAAGCGCCGTGATGGCCGATGGCATCTATGCCGCGCGCCAAGCCGCTGACGATGACCAGTCCGCGGGCGGCGAGGTCGCGGCCGAGACGCTCCGCCATTTGCGAACCATAAATTGTGGGGCGGCGGGTACCGACGATGGCGAGGCTGGGCATATTCAGAATGTCGGGATCGCCGCGCAGATAAAAAAGTACCGGCGGATCATAAATCTGGAGGAGCGTTTGCGGATATTGGGGTTCGGTCCAGTTGAGCAGGTGGCAGTTGGCGATGTTACGGACGGCAGCGAGTTCCTTTTCGGCGCGCTTGAAAGAGTCTTTATTAAAGATGGCGCGGGCGACGAGCGCGGGAAGGCTGCAGGATTCCAGTTCGGTGAGCGGGGCGTCGAAGACCCGTTCGGGCGAGCCGAATTTGCGCAGCAGGCGCGCGGATAAACGGCACGCCAGGCCGGGGGTAAGCGCCAGCGCGAGCCAGGGGAGGGATACGTCCAGCTCCATCGCGTGGTAAGCGTATGCGAGTTAGTACTATATTGTCAACTAACAGAAATACCATGACATGCTCACGGCGTTGGACTACTGGAGTCTTCGAAAAGAATTTTGCTGAGCGTGCTGGTAAACGTGGTGGCGTCAACTTCGGAAATGATGAGCGGCGGGCGCAGCTTGATGACGTTGTGATGCGGGCCGTCCGTGCCGGTGAGGATGCCGCATTCGCGGAGGCGGTTGACGACGTAAGCGGCTTGCGCTGGCGCGGGTTCGCGGCTGGTGCGATCGAGGACGAGTTCGACACCGATAAACAGGCCGGAGCCGCGCACATCGCCAATCAGCGGGAATTCCTGCTGCAGCGCGAGTAGATCACTCTTTAGAAAACTGCCTACGGTGAGGGCGCGCGCTTGCAGATGTTCCGTCTCCAGCACATCCAGCACTGCGAGGCCCGCGGCACAAGCCACGGGATTGCCGCCGAAGGTGCTGAAAAACTCCATGCCATTGTCGAAAGAGCGCGCGATTTCTTCGGTGGTGATAACCGCAGCGAGCGGGAAACCGTTGCCGATGGGTTTGCCGAGGACGACGATGTCCGGTATAGCGTTTTGCGTTTCAAAGCCCCAGAAATGCGTGCCCAGACGGCCAAAGCCGACTTGCACTTCGTCGGCGATACACACGCCGCCGGCGGCACGGACTCTTGCATAGACATTTGCTAGATACCCTGCGGGAAAAGCGATCTGGCCTCCTACGCTGGGCAGGGTTTCCGCGATGAAGGCAGCTACGTGGCGATTTTGCGCGCGCAATTCGTCGAGGATTTTTCCTGCTTCGGCGGCGTATTTGGCACCCGCCTGATGGTCATCGCGACGGTACGCACCGCGATAGTCGTCGGGAAGCGGAGCGACGTGAACCCACGGCTTGCGGCCCTGGCCGCCAGGGCCATCAAATTTATACGGGCTGATATCAATCAGCGTAGACGTGTTTCCGTGATAGGCGTGTTCGAGGACCACAATGTCTTCACGAAGTGTGAGCGCGCGCGCGAGGCGCAGCGCGAGCTCGTTAGCTTCGCTGCCGGAATTTACGAAGAAGCAAACTTTTAGCGGCTCAGGCAAATGGGCGGTGAGGCGTTGCGCGTAGCGATTTACGAGATCGTGTAGATAGCGCGTGTTGGTGTTGAGCAGGCCCAATTGTTTCTGCGCGGCCTGGACCACGCGTGGGTGGCTGTGACCGACGAGCGGGACGTTGTTGTAGAAATCGAGGAACGCGCGGCCGGTCTCGTCATAGAGATGCTGCATCCAGCCGCGGACGATTTTCAGCGGCTTTTCGTAGGATACGCTGAGATTTTTTCCCAGGACGTGGCGGCGGGTCGTTAGCGTTTCCTGCGATGAGGTTTCTAGTGGTGGAAAATATTTCTCGGGAATGCCGACGAGGAGATTGGGATCGGGTGACAGGCTGAGCCAGAGCGCGCGTTGGGAAGCGAGCGCGACTCCCGGAAAATTGGCGTCGAGATCCAGGAGATCAAGAATGATTTGAAAGTGGAGGTGCGGCGGCCAGCCGCCGTTTTCAGAGGCGTCGCCGACGCGCGCAAGTGCTTCGCCTCGCGAGATCTGCTGGCCGACCTGCAGAGCGTTCAGGGAATCTGTAGTGAGATGGCCGTACAAAGTGAAAAACGGTCCGGCATCGCCGGCGTTGTGTTTCAGAATTACCAGCGGGCCATAGTCGAGAGGCGCGTCGTTGTTGGCGACGATATGAACTGTGCCTTCGAGCGGGGCGTAGATCGTGGTTCCGGGAACGGTGAAAAAATCCATCCCAAGATGGATGGTGCGACGCGCATTAAGGGGACTTTCTGCGGCGTTCGCGGCATTGAAGAGCGGCGAAGTATAGAGCAGCCGCGCCTCATCGTAGCGACCGATGCCTACGGCGACGCCGGCATCTTTCATGCGATCGAAAATCCCGGACGTTAGCGCCGGCGTCTCAGAGGGGCGCGGATCGGCGCCAAGAAATTCACTACCGACGCTGAGATCGAAGATAACGGTCGGCGAAGTGCGCAGATCGCTTTCGAAAAGCAACGCGGCCGATTTGCCATGTTTCTCCAGCCAGCGTCGCAACTCTCCGCCGTGAGGAAGGTGAGGGAGTCCGCACGCTCCGCGGAATGTGTAGTGCGCGAAGCGCGGATGAACCTTGGCGAGGCGCTCCAGGGCTTCCCAGGCTGGCGCTTCGCTTACAGTGACGTAGGGATCAGCCGAACTGACAGTTTTGCGATGCGCGGAATTCGTAACGCTGACCGCCAGGCGCATGCCGATGAGGCCGTAAAGACAAGCAATGCTGCGCTCTTCCAGAGGGAACTCTTGGTGATAGCCGGCGACGACGCAGGCGGCCGCGTGCAAAACATCTTTTTTGCCAAGCATGGCATAAGCGGCGGCGATGGCAACTTCTGAAACGGTCACGCCGTAGTGCATGTCGCCGAAATCGATGACGCTCACGGCATTTCGCGGCAACGGCCACGAGTCGCTGATCAGCACATTGTGGTCGTTGGCGTCCCCATAGATGATGCTGCGGGACAGTCGCGGCAGCACCGGCACAATTTCTGATTCGTAAAGAACGAGAAATTTTTCGACGAGCGTCCGCTTGCGCGGATCGGAAAGTTCGTGGAGATAATTGCGAATCCAGCGGGCGGCGGACAAGTCCCACTTCAATTCACGTTTCGCGGCGGGATGTTGAAAACCCAGCAGCGCGGAATCTATGGTGCCCAACAGGTGGCCGAGGCTGTGGAGCAATTCATCGGAATGCGGGTGAACGTTGGCGAGCATGGTGCCAGGAATAAAAGTCAGCATCCACACCAGGCGGCTGATGCCGTCAGAGGAAGTGATCTGCGTAAAGAAATGGCCCGACTGCGCGGGAACAACGCGCGGGAGAGGAATGTTGCCAGTGCAGCCGGCGAGGTACCGCAGCGCCTGGCATTGCATGTCCACGAAGGAACGCTCCCGCGCCGGATGCATGACTTTGAGTACAAATTGCCAGTCATCCGGGCCGGTTAAGTGAAAATTATCGTCGTGTTCTCCGGGGAGGGATTTTGCCGTGACGTCCAGACCGTAAATTTCACGCGCGAGACGCACCGCTTCTTCCACGGAGGTCGGATGAGCCACGCGAGATTCCAGAAGCATGCGACAAATCTTAACTACAAGAGCGCAGGGCGTCTATGTGCCCGTCGTTCCATGCGTGTCACCTAAATAAGTATTGGATGGAGCCGCGCCGCCCCGGCACCCCGCGCGCGACACCCGAAACTAAATCTAACAACGGAAGCAGATTCCTCACCCGCCTGGAAAAGATGGCGGGTTCGGAATGACAGGGGTTTTTACTGACGCTGAGACCCGTAGGCCAACGCGTCAGTCCACGGAGATTGGACCGTTCACCGTAGAAAGATGAATTACGGCCGGGGCGTTGCCGAACTCGATGCGGCGATGATCTTCGTCCCAGGTTTTGCGCGCGTCATCACATACGCTGGCGTGGCAGCTCATGGGCGAATTGCCGTTGGACTCCAGCAGAACACTGGATCGATAATTTTTCGGCAAGCGCAGATTCAGCGGACCATTCTGTGCGTCGGCCACCAGGCCTGAGCCTTTCCAGGAGTCACCTTTGAGGTCCACAGAAATGGGACCGTTTTGCGTGTGCAGGCGCAGCTTTCCGGAATTACCGTTGAGGTCAACGGGGCCGTTCTGCGCGGAAATATCGCCTTCGCCGGAAAAGCCCGTTAGGGAGATGGGGCCATTGACGGCACGGGCGGTCAACTTGGCGTCGAGGTCATAAATGGAGAGAGGTCCATTGTTGGCGTGCAACTCAAGGTCGGCGGAGCGGGGCGCGCGCACCAGCAGGAAAACTGTCCAGCGGTCGCGATCGGATGGTCCGCTAACGGAGACCTTGCCGCCTTCGACGGAGAGTTTTATCTGAGAAAAAATCTGTTCGGCATTGCTTCTGGAAGCCTCCACAGCCTTACAAACCGTGACGGAATAATCTTCCTTGTCCCAGCCCCGCACCTGCAGCCCGCCGTTGACTTCCGATTCAATGCGCAGCGTGCCAGCCGGCCTGGGGATGGCACGCTCTTCGGTGCGCATGGTCGCGGCGTGATCGCCAAAGCGAATGTGGAGCCCGTCGCAGTCGGGGACCGGGCCATCTTCATCTCCCGAGATACTGACGGAGTGGCGATGCGAAATTGTGACCGTGTCGGCCGGAGCACCCACGGCGGCAAGCAGTAACACGGCCAAACGAATATGCAAATTCATAAAGAACCCTCCGTGGTGTTAGACGAGCGGGCTGTCGCTAAGTCGTGTTGGGCATCGCGCCAAGAATGAGGCTCAGGGCAGCCAGTTTTCTTCGTCGTCACCGATAGGCGGACCGTCTGGCGGCTGCGCTGGGGCCGTAACCGGGAGGAGCTTGGGATCTTTCTGGAATTGCGTGATTTGCTGGGCAGCAAAATACAGGTGGGCGCGCTCTTCGGGGTCTTTGACGCCGGTCTGCGAGCGCGTAGCCCAGGTCTTCAGCTCGTCGAGCTTCAGGGAGGCGATGGCGCGAGACTGCGTGGAGGCCTTTTCATTAGTGGCCAGCGACATCAAGCCGTAAAGCACGGTGGAAGCTACGATGCGCGAAATTTCGCCCTCGTAGCCAGTTTCGCGCGGCGACTTCCAGGTGGTGGTCAAAATGTTGTCGAGGACTTCTTCCAGACCGGGGTTTTTCGCGTCGCGCGCGTGAAATTCCACCAGACGCGAAGCGCGCTCGGGATTGAACAGAAACTGCAGCGTGTGCTGGGCGGCCGCCTCGGCGGGCGCGAGCGCATCGAAAGCCGGGCTGGTGCGAATCTTGAAATGTTCGCGGCCGCGATCGTAGTCAGGAACACGTGGCGGAATGATTTTGAGCAGCGCCTCCGGCAAGGCCAGTGTTTCGGGCTTCACTGTGGCGAGTACCGCGGTGAGGGCGCGGCGCTGCTCGGCGGCAGCGACGATCTGGGTGGGGACTTGGCCGTCGCCTCGGACGGCGAAAGTGTATTCCATACCGCCGATCAGTTTGCTGGCGGCTTCGACCTGGTAGCGGTGCAGCAGGTAAATGGGAACGAGGGCGTCTTCGATGGTGCTGAGGGGAGCATCCACGCGAATATTATTTTCACCGAAACGCTGAAGCGCCGCGGCGCGCACTTTCATAAGGCGGTTGAGTTCATCCACAGCGTTCGGGCCGGAATCCCAAAGATGCGCGAGGTTGCTGGAGGAGCCGGGCGGGCGCGCGTCCTGGTCGGTGAGGTAACGCAAGCCACGAGCGAGGGCGCTGGAAATAATTTTATAGAGCTCGGCGTGTTCGTCTGCGCCCGCCGGGAAGTCCTGATAGCCGAAAGCGATGGAAACTTTGTCCCAGTCTCCAATCCCGGTGGCGTAGGCGTTGGACACATCCGGGATGCCGTTGGCGCCAAGCGTCACGACGGGCGGCGGGTAATCCATCACCGAGGAGCGATTCACAGTGCTGGCAGAATAATTGTGCTGGAGCCCAAGGGTGTGGCCGACTTCATGAGCAGCCAGCTGACGAAGGCGCGCCAAAGCCATCTCCAACATTTTGGGCGACACCGTTTTGCCCTGTTCGTAGGGAGCCAGCAAGCCTTCGGCAATTAAATAATCCTGGCGAACGCGCAGCGATCCCAGGGTCACGTGGCCTTTGATAATTTCACCGGTGCGCGGATCCACAACTCCTGCGCCGTAGGACCAGCCGCGCGTGGCGCGATGTACCCACTGGATTACGTTGTAACGCAAGTCCATCGGATCGGCATCTTCCGGCAGCAGTTCGACGCGGAAGGCATTTTTATAACCGGCGGCTTCGAAGGCCTGATTCCACCAGCGCGCGCCGTCGAGTAGCGCGGAACGGATGGGTTCGGGCGCGCCACGATCGAGATAATAAATGATGGGCTGCACCGGTTCGCTTACCGTGGCAGTGGGATCTTTTTTCTCCAGGCGGTGGCGAGAGATGAAGCGTTTCACGATGGGCTCGCTGACGGGTGTGGCGAAATCCAGGTAGCTGATTCCGAAAAAACTGGAACGCGGATCATAGGCACGGGCTTTGTATCCGGGCGGCGGCAGTTGCACGAAAGAATGATGCTCACGCACGGTGATGGACTCGGGCGAAGGAGTGACCTGCTTGACCCACGGGCCGGGATCTTCGCCTGCGAAGGTGAGGACGGCTTCGACCTCCGTGTTGAGCGGGAAATTTTTGGTTAGCGGTATGTAGATTGCCGAGCGCGCGGGATCCAGCCGATATGCGCCCTGTTTGGTCTTGCGCAGCGTGCCGGAAATGTCGTGCGCATCACGCAGGAAAAAATCCGTGGCGTCCACCAGCACGTGATCTTTTTCTTCCGCGGCTACCGTGAACCCGGCCAGCACCGATTCGGCGAAAGAATCGCGCACCGCGCGCTTTTCGGCGGGGTCTTCGCTGACAGCGCGATAATCCAGATTTTCCTGGACCAGCAACACTTTGGGACCGCTGCGCTCGAAACGGACAATGCGGGTGGCGCCAAGTTGTCCGCGGTCGAGACCGATATCATTGGAGCCGATGCCCGCGGACAAGCCGCTCTGGTAGAGAAATTCGGCGTTCCACTTATCAATTTCGAGCCAGAGTTTGCCCTGCTTGGCGTCCCAGTAAAGATTGAAATATCCGGCGAGCTTCTGGGCTCCAGCGGTCTTTTCACTGATGGAGGCGGCGGGCGAGTCGGGGAGCGCGAAAGCGCTGGAGCCCAACCACAACAGCGCGAACAGGAAGACAGGGATGCGAGAATACTTCAACATTTTCAAAGCCTCCGGCGGTGTCAAACGTTTTACATCATAAGTTGGTGCGCCTGACGAAAAATATCGTCTGCTATACTGAAAGCTCTGCGAGCACCTGCCACTGTGAAGAAACTCCGCATCTCCGTTGTGCAATATCTGAATACTGCGCCGCTGGTGTACGGGTTCACGCACGGGCCTTTGAAAGGCAAGTACGACCTTTCCTTTACCATTCCTTCGCAATGTGCAGACGATTTGCGCGAGGGGCGGGCTGACGTGGCAATTATTCCCGCTATTGAATTTCAACGCATAGAGGACCTGGTGGTGCTGCCAGGAATGGCGATTGCCGCGAAACGTCGGGTGCGCAGCCTGCTGATTGTTTCACGCAATCCTATTGGTGAAGTGGAAAGCATCGCGCTCGACCGCAGCTCGCGGAGCACGCAGGCGTTGACGCGAATTTTGTGCTCGGAGAGCTGGCAAATTGCGCCGAGGTTTTTCGAGGCGCCCCTGGAGACGGGCAGCATGCTCGAAAACGCCGACGCTGCGCTGTTGATCGGCGATCCCGCGTTACGACTAGCGATATTGGCCGCAAACTACTCGACGCTCGGCGCCGACGGCGAGTTGGTGTGCAACGCCGACAAACTGGGAATTAACGCCCCAGGCGTGCTGTATATATATGATGTGGTGCAGGAATGGCGTCGCTTGAGCGGCCTCCCGGCAGTGCTGGCCATATGGGCCGGACGATCCGAGATGATGACTTCGGAGGTCGTCGCTGATTTCGCGGCGTCAAAAACTTACGGCATGGCTAACATCGCAGAAATCAGCGCCGTGGCGGCAGAGGAAGAGGGTTGGCCCGCGGCGGAGTTGCTTACCTACCTGCGCGAAAACATTGATTTCTCGCTTGACGACGAGAATCTTGCCGGCCTGGAGCTTTACTATTGCCTGGCGGCGAAGTTGAGACTGATACCGCAGGCAAGGTCTATCGAATGGGCGAGCGAACGGGCGGGTGCGGTGCGCATCGCGAAAACTTATTAGAGGAATCCTCGCAGGCCCTGAAATTCGAGTTCGATTCGAGTTCGCGCCGCGGCTTAGTTAGAATAGGGATAGTCACCGCGCAGCCTGAGCCCTTTGGATTACAAGGAAAACGTTGAGCCTGAGCAAACAAGAAGCGCTGGAGATGCTGGAGTCCGATGACCTGCTGGGCATCGGGATGGCCGCGCATCAAATGCGTCTGGCTAAAAATGATCCGCGGGTGGTCACTTACCAGATTGATCGCAACATCAATTACACAAATTTCTGCACCGAGTATTGCTCGTTCTGCGCGTTTTACCGGCCGCTGGGCGCGAAAGATGGCTACATTCTTTCGTTCGAATCCATCTACGAAAAAATTGACGAGATGCTGGAGCTCGGCGGCACGGGCGTTTTGTTGCAGGGCGGCCTGCATCCCGATCTGCAGATCGGCTACTACGAAAATCTGCTGCGGTCTCTGAAAGAACGCTACCCGCAAGTGCACCTGCATTGCTTTTCGGCGCCGGAAATTCTGTGCATCGCGGAAGTGAGCGAGTTGAGCGTTCGAGAAACGATTCAGCGCTTGATGGATGCCGGCCTGCAATCCATACCCGGCGGCGGCGCGGAAATCCTGGACGACGAGATTCGCTCCAAGATTGCACGTCTGAAGTGCACCAGCGACGACTGGGAAGAAATGCACCGCGTGGCCCATTCGCTGGGGTTGCGCACTACGGCGACGATGATGTTCGGTTGCGGCGAAGAATTGCGGCACCGCGTCAACCACCTGGAGCGGCTGCGCAGAATCCAGGAAGATACCGGCGGATTCACGGCGTTTATTCCGTGGATGTTTGCGCCGGACAATACGCCGCTGGGGAAAAAAGTTCCGGAAGCTACGGCCGTGGACTATCTGAAAACGCTGGCGGTAAGCCGCCTGTACCTCGACAACATAGATCACATTCAGTCGAGCTGGCTGACGCCGGGCATTAAAGTTTGCCAGGTGGGCTTGCAGTTCGGCGCCGATGACGTGGGCAGCATCCTGATTGAAGAAAACGTGGTGTTCGCCGCGGGCGTGAAAAATCGCACCAATGAAACTGAACTGCGGCGGATTATCTCCGACGCCGGGTTTGTGCCTGCACAACGCGACACGTTGTATCGCTCTTACTCGCTCAAATAAATCCTGCGGCTAACGCCTGGGGGGCGCGAGCCGCAGCAGGATTTCCACTTCGGTGCCTTCCGGTACATCCAGCGGCTCGGCGAAATGCAAACTACCGTTGCGTACAGTGGCGCGCAATTTGCGCGGCACCGCGGCAAGGTCACTCATCTCGTTTTTCTTTGCTGACGGTTTATCTTCCACCGCTGCGCTTGCCGCAGGCTTGGTGCGCCCGGAAGTTTCGTCCAGTGCTTCGTTGGCCAGCGCGTCGGCCTCGGAATTATGCTCGCGATAGACGTGATCAATGCGAAAGGATTCGAAGGTCGAGGACATTTTCCTGGCTCGTTCGAACAACGGCCGCAAGTCGGGGCTCTTGACCTTATAGTGCCCGAGCATCTGCCGCACCAGCAGCTCCGAATCACTTTCGATGCGCAGCGCGCGAACGCCCTGGGACTGCGCATAGTCGAGCGCGGCGATCAGGCCATAGTATTCGGCGACGTTGTTGGTCATGCGCCCGATATATTTTTTTAATTTGGCGACAATCTCGCCGCGCTCATTGCGAATCACCACGCCATAAGACGCTGGACCAGGATTTCCGCGGGAGCCGCCATCAATGTTGGCCTGATAAGCCGCAGGACGGGTGCGTGGTTCGACGTCGGCATCGGTGAACAAGCCGCCGCGTGCGGGAGGGGGCCGGCGAACCATCAGGAATTGGAAGCAGCGGTCGCCGAACTTTTTTCGTTGCCGGAGCTGCTGGCGGGAATGGGATCCAGGGTGTAGAGAATCAAGCCGCACATTTCACAGCGGTACAGCTCTTCGTTGGTTTCCTGGCGCAATTCCTGGATGATGTGCGGCAGCACGCGCATGCCGCAGCCGCGGCATTGATCGTCGCGAACCAGCGCCATGGCCGTTCCGTTGTGGCGCTTGGCGATGCGGGTGTAAAGCTCCAGCAAATCCGCTGGCACTGGAGCAACCATGCGCTCGCGCTCGGCCAGGGCAGCCGCCAGCAATTTTTGCTTTTCGTCGTACTGCGCGTGAATTTCCTTACGGTCTTTGGCGACGCTGGTTTCCGCTTCTTTCAGATCGGCTTCGGCGTGGCGCACGCGGCGCTCGAATTCTTCGCCAGACATCATCACTTCAAGCTGGCGGTCTTCGGCTTTGGCAACTTCCGCTTCGGCGTTGGCAATTTCGTGGAGCAGCGCTTTGTAAGCTTCGTTGGTTTTCACCGCGCCGCTCTGGTCGCGATATTTACGCGCGCGGTCTTTCCACTGATCCACATCCAGCTCGAACTTCTTGCGTTCTTTGAGGGCGTTGGTATGCGCTTCTTTAGCGACGGCTACCGCAGCGCGCGCGCCACTCAGGCGGGCGTCGGCTTCCTGAATACGTTTTGGATAACTGTCGCGTTCGGCGCGCAACGTGCCCACGTTGTGGTCAACCCGTTGCAGTTCGATGAGGTGCGGGATTGCCGGGTGCATTGACACAATTCTAACACGGCTGCCGCAAGCTACCGGAGTCGCAAGGCGACGCGGACGGAACTAATTTACTTCGCCAACCTGCATGTTCTGATCAACGGCCAAGTTGGGATAGCGAATCGGGGAACCGGCAGGCGCGGTAGCGTGGCGCGCGACGGCGCTGAACTCCACACCCGAACACTCGACGGAATACACATAGCCATCGCGCTCGGTCCTCTCCATCGTTAGTGTGCTCGAGGAAGTTAATTCGGAAAGCGGCGCGCACTTGCCGTTGGTAGCGACGTAGGTTCGCTCGGCTTGGGCAATTTGCAGGAGATCTGCGCGAACCCCGGTAAGACTGATGGCCTGCGTGGGAGTAGTGCCCGCGTCGGTGGCGGGCAGCCTCTTGAGGTAAGCGTAATACGCACCCATCAACAATGCCGCGGAAACCAGTAACAACGCTAGAGCTCGCATGAGATTATTTTCCGGCGGAAGACGCGGGTCCGCAAGACCTGCGTGACCAGAAGTTACACAGGAAACACCGCCAGCTTTTTCCAGGAACGCAAAAGCCGCAATTTGTTAAACTTTGCTCACCGTTCGGACCCCCTCCACGGTTAGTCGCAATCCACATCAGCCATGTTCACCATCCCATCGGTTGCGGAGCGCCGCGCGGTCGAAATTGCCCGCGAAGAAGAGTTGGAAGAAGCGCGCGCCATTCAGCGCGTGATGCTGCCTGCAAACGTTCTTACCTCGGGTGCGGTAACGGTGGCGCACAAATTCCAACCGGTGGACCTCGTGGGCGGGGACTTCCTGGATTATTTTGGGCTGGCCAACGGCACGGTGGGATTTTACGTGGGCGACGTTTCCGGCAAAGGATTGCCTGCGGCAATGTACGCGGCCTTGACGGTGGGAATATTGCGCGGCATCCATAAAACCGGGCAGCCGCCGGGCCAAGTCTTGACCGCGCTGAATCAGCGGCTGATGAGCCGCGGAGGTTTGCGCCGGCACACCGCCATCGCGTATGGCGTGTTTGATCCCGCCAGCATGGAGATGCGGCTGGCCAGCGCGGGCATGCC
>JBBRPU010000069.1:0-12879 GCA_038227545.1 Candidatus Acidiferrales bacterium | reverse complement strand
GGTCGCAAAATTATTTTCCGGATGCGATGCGGTGGTGGCGTGGTAGCGAAAATTCAGCCAGGCCATGAGGATGGCGAGCGCGGCTCCTCCCAGTGAACCCCAGGTGCCGGGAGCTCTGGGAAGATTTCCCAGACCAAACCAGGTGGCGAGAAGAATGGAGATGTGAGGCTTGGGGCGCTTGGTGGGAATTTCTAATTCAGGGCTCATCTATCTCACAGGTGAGTGGAGAGAAGGATTACTGTTCGGCTTCGTCGCGGTCGGGCAGATCGAGGATGATGGTTTTGCGGTCGCCTTCGTCGCTGTCGTCTTCATTGAAGATGGGATCCGAGACTACGTACTTTTCCGCGGCCCAGTTGCCCAAATCGCGATCGCGGCAGCGCTCACTACAGAAGGGAAAGTCCCCGTTGGTCGCGGAATCCGTAGAAATTTTGCATATCGGGCATTTGTGTTTCATTTCTTCCTGCCTGGTGAGTGATTTTTCTCCGCATTTTATGCCAGGATGCGCAAGGCCGCGCCGGTGGAGATTCGCGTCAACTGCTCCATTGGATGCATGGGGGCAGAGGACGTTGCAAACTTTTCGGCGAGAGTTGGGCGCGGCAAAATTTCCAGCACGCGACCGATGAGGTCGTAGTCGCCGGTATCGGTGATCTCCACGCGGGCGACGTCGCCGGTTTCGGCAGCGACGGATTGCATGAGGTCGGGGACTTCGATATCGGTGAGATAAATTTTCCCGTCAATGTCGGGGGCCATGCCTTCGAGGCGCGCTTCCCAGACGAGGGGATTGTCTTTCGAAGGGCCTTCGACGAGCGCGACAACGGTGGCGCCTTTTTTGGCGCGCAGATTTTCGCGCGAGATTTTTTTCTGGATGGCCATCAACTGGTTGCGGCGCGCGGTGATGGTTTCGGGATCCACTTTATCGGCGAGCGGATAACTGGCGGCGTTGTCCACATCGGAATATTCGAACACGCCCATCCAATCGAGTTTGGCGGCGCGCACGAAATCGCAAAGCTCGGCGAAGTCACTTTCGGTTTCGCCGGGGAAGCCGACGATGAAAGAAGTGCGCAGCGAAACGCCGGGGATGGTGGCGCGGGCGCGCTCGAGCAATTTGAGGAAGGCGTCGCCGTGGCTGCCGCGCTTCATGCGCGCGAGGACGTTGCGGCTGGCGTGTTGCAGCGGCATGTCCATGTAGCGCGCGATGCGAGGATGCGAAGCGAGGGTGTCGAGCAATTTTTGCGTGACGCGATTGGGGTAGGCGTAAAGGAAACGTACCCACTGCAAAGTTTCAATCTGCGCCAGGCGAGTGAGGAGCTGCGCGAGGCCGTCGCGGAGGCCCAGGTCTTCGCCGTAGCTGGTGGTGTCCTGGCCGATGAGGGTGATTTCGCGAGCGCCGGCGGCGGCGAGATTTTCGGCTTCGCGCGCGACGGATTCAAAGCGGCGGCTACGAAATTTTCCGCGCAGCTGCGGAATGATGCAAAAAGTGCAGGGATGATCGCAGCCTTCGGCGATTTTAATGTAGGCGGCGTGGCGCGGAGTGGTAATCACGCGCGGAGTGAGATCGTGATAAAGGAACGCGGGGGCTTCGGTGGGAAGCATGCGCAGGTCGCCTTCGACGGCTTCGAGGATGCGCTCGACTTCGCCGGTGCCGACGATGGCGTCCACTTCGGGAACCTGTTCGAGGATTTGCGCGCGGTAGCGTTCAACCAGGCAGCCGGCCACGATTAATTTTTTCGCGGCGCCGAATTTTTTGTGCTCGGCCATTTCGAGGATGGCGTCCACAGATTCTTTTTGCGCGGCTTCGATGAAGCTGCAGGTATTTACGACCAGGACTTCGGCTTCGTCGGCGCGCGGGGTGAGCTCGTAGCCGCCGCGCTCGAGAATACCCATCATGACCTCGCTGTCGACGAGGTTCTTGGGGCATCCGAGGCTGACGAATCCGACTTTGGTCATAAATTGGAAATGTGCAGGGTTTACTGCGGTATTTCGCAGGACCAGTGTAACACGTGAGGTGGTTCTGGCGGCTCGGTGGAGGGGCTTTTCAGCGGGAGCGGAAAGCCGTTTTTATCTGGGCGAGGATCTCGCGTAGCCGGACGGCGTTGCAGGGCGCTGCGCCGAAGCGGGCGTGGCCGTAGATTTCGGTGAACTCGCGGACGGCTGGCGCGACGCGGGCGTCGTCCACGGTGGCGGCGAATTCGAATGCGGTTTGCGTTTGCCGGCGCAAAATTCCATGGCGCTCAAGCAGGTGGAGGAGCTCGGAATAGAGCCGTGCGGCAAGTTGCGGATTGGTGTGCTCGGCGCGGCCGACGCGCATCTGGGCATAAACTTTCAGGCGGCGGATGATTTCGGGAATCATGTCCACGCGCAGGATTACCAGAAAAAACACCAGGGCGACGGGAAGCAAATAGCGCAGCTTGGAATGCTGAAATTCCCAATGCTTCATGATGCCGCGGGCTTGCTGCTGTTTTTTGTCGAACCAGCCGCGCAGGGATTCGCTCCAGGTACGCGAACTGGATTTGAGATTTTGCGCGAGGACCACCTGATGAGCGAAGTCGTAACTGATGATCCACTCGCTCCAGGTGAGCGAAATCCAGTCAACGTATTGCGCGAGGCGCGAAAATAATCCGCCGGCGGTGTCGGGGCCCGCGGGCGTGGGATCGAAAGTGATCCAGCCTTCGCCGGGAAAGAAAACCTCCACCCAACTGTGCGCATCGCTGGCGCGCACGACGTAATCCCCACCGAGGTCGTTGAATTCGCCGGGGAGAAAACCGTTCACTTCGCGCGCAGGGATTCCGAGGGTGCGGAGCATTACGGTCATAGAGGACGCGAAATATTCGCAATGGCCTGCGCGGGTTTCAAACAGGAAATGTGCGAGGGGATCGGCGCCGGGCTTGCCGGTGAGATTCAGGGTGTAGCCGAAGCGGGTGCGGAGGTACAGCTCCATGGCGGTGGCTTTATCGAAGGGCGTTTCGGCGCGCGCGGTGATTTGTTGAGCGAGAGGCGCGATGCGCTTGTCGAGCGTGGGGAGTTGCAGATAGCGGGCTTTTATTTCTTCCGGGTAATCGGTGGCTGTAGCGCGGAGCTTGGTGGGGTCCAGGGTGGGGAGGCGCGAGAATCCATCGTAACGGACCGCGGAATAATTGTGGAAAGGATTGAAAAGGGAGCCAGTGGAATCGCGGAGCAGGTAGGTTCTGCGGGAAGAATTGGCGGTGCTGCCGGACTCACCGCTGAAATTTCCACGCACCGAAACGATTTTGCCGGGAACGAAGATGGCGTCGGAAGCGATGGGCTCGAGATAAACGGTGTAAATCAGGCCGGGGGCGCGAGCGTCGCCGCGCGGGAGGCCGCTGCCGGCGTAAATCCAGCCCTCGGCGTTGGCGGGCAGGGTTTCTGCGCCACGTTCGGCGGAGGACCAGCGCTTGCCATCGAAATTTGCCAGCGCAATGCCGCGCCAGCGCAGGCGCGGATAGGCGACCGGCTCACCGGTTTGTACACGCATGACGATGGTGGAGTCTTTTTTTATTTCGCCGATCTGGCCGAGCTCCACGTCATCGTTGAAGCCGGTCATGAGCGCGGGATTGAAACTGGTGCGGCCGAGATAGCCGGCGCTGAAACGCGGAAAGAAAAAGAAAAGCGTGCCGCCGACGAGGATGGCTCCGAGGGCGACGGTGAGCGAGGCGTACGTCAGGGCGCGGTTGAGGCGGCGTTCTCGTTCGGGCGTGCCCGCATGGACGGTGGGATGCAGCGCGCCTTGCGCGGCGCGGCGCAGCTCCATGCCCGTGAAGGTGGCCACGCCAAAAATCAGGAAAAAGAAAAAGCAAAAGAGGAAGGTGGTGTCCACGGTAAGGACCGCGGAAGCCAGGATGCCCGCGAAGGCCAGCATGGTCAGGAAAATTGCGTCGCGATCGGTGGAGGCACTGTAGAGGCGCACCAGCATGACGAACATGAGGAAATGGACGGCGCCGAGGAGGGCGGCGTACAGCGGAGGGTTGGCGGAATTGGCGACCGAGAGGCGCGAGAAGAAAAGGACGTCGAAGGGGAAGAAAGCGAGATAAGCCAGAACCAGGAGCGTGGCGCGACTGTTGCGCAGCTCGTTGGGCTTGCCGCGGTACCAGCGGACGGCTTTGTAGATGACGGCGGCGGGCGCAAGGATGGCGGTAATGGGATCGAGCTTGCCGGTGAGGGCCAGCGTTGTTACCGAGGTAAAAATCAACAATAGGAGCGACGCGCGAAAGAACTTTTCCGCGGGGAGGATCGGTAGAGTTGGCGCTGTGGCGGCGGTGGCCATCGAACTTTCATCGTAGCATCGGGGCTGTGCGGGCTGGGCTTTGGCGCGGTACAGGCCCTGCGGGAAAGTTAACCACTCTTGGGGAACATGGCTTGCGGCAGGTAACCGGGTTCTGGGTTAACGTTATCTTAGATTTTAGTTCGGATTTGGCATTTGTCCTGAGCGTTGTGGTGGCGTACTCAAATCCCATGTGCCTGTCTGAAGGATGGAACTGGCGTGTAAAAAAGCAACCCTTAGGGACAGCTCTATCGGCGCAGCCGCGTCCAGCACCCCAGCAAAGAGAAGATCCTCGATTTCGCCACTTTCAGTGTTAAAGCCGCGATTTCCAGATTCGATTTTGCCGATATCCGCCAGAATCTGGGTGGGACTTTTTTTCGCGTTCTCTATTAACTGACGCATAGGCTCCTCCAGTACTGATGCGACGGCTTCTGCGGCCTCAGCAGCAAGCGATGGCTCTAATTTTTCATGCCTCAACCCACGGCTCGCACTCAGAAGCGCGACGCCACCACCGATGACCGCGCCGTTCTCGATAGCGGCGCGGCTGGCATTCAGTGCGCTTTCTAATTTGTACCTTTCTTGGGCGAGATCGGTCTCCGACAACCCACCGATCTTTAGAATCGCCACCCTCCCTATGAGCCTTGCCAGCCGATCCTGAAGCCTTTCTCGATCGTACGCAGACACTGAATTTGAGATTGGAGATTGGATGGCACGGCTCCGTTCGTTTATGGTTTCGGTCGAGCCTGCGCCGCCGATGATTGTCGTGTTATTAGAAGTTATAATCACTCGATCTGCTTTACCTAACGTATCCAGTGTAGAGTTGGCGAGCGTAAGTCCCAGTTCTGCTCCGTGAACTTTCCCCCCTGTAAGAGTTGCGATGTCATCGATGAGCGCCCTGCGCATTTCCGTGTTCCCTGGTGCCTTTACGGCGGCTGATTTGAGAATTCCCTTTATTTTATTTACTACGAGTGTCGCTAGAGCCTCGCCTTCGACGTCGTCAGCTATCACAAGCAGGCTCCGTTCACTTTTGGCTGTCTGCTCAAGTACGGGTAGTAAATCCCTCATCGTCTGAATTCGCCCTTGGTAAATGAGAATAAGACAGTTTTCGAGCGTGCACTTTTGCGACTCGGGATCGGTTACGAAGTAATCCGATAGATACCCTCTACCGAATTGGAGGCCTTCTTGGAATTCCAGAACAGTCTCGCTGTTATCAGAGGGTTCTAGAGATATAATTCCATTTAGTCCTGCTTTCTTCATTGCCTCAGTTACCAATCCGCCTGTTCGTTTGTCGCCGCTGGCTGCTGTCGTCGCAACAGCCAGAAGTTCGCCCTTTGTCACTTGGCGAGCCTGGGTCCTGAGATGGTTCAATACTTTTTCAATTTGAGTTTCAAAACTAGCGAGAACATCTTTCGGATGATGCCCCTTTTCAACCAAATCTTGGCCCCTGACCATTAAACCAGCGCTAAGGATCGAAACCGTCTTAGTAAAGTCACCCATTGAATCAAATAGCCTTGCAGCGCCAGCGCGTATTTCTTCTATCCCCCGTTCTTCCAGCGGATTCGAGGATTTGATTCCGTTGGCGATTTGAGACCCACGCTGCGATTGCTTCGAGCCCCCGTAAATCTGCGAAATCGCAACAGATGCGCCACGGGGACCGTATGCGGATCCAATGGAATCCCTCACGAGCTTAGCTCCTCGTATTACGATTTTCCTCGAATCACCGGACGCGATAAGTAAACCAACGGAGGCGGGTTCTTTAAGCAGGGAAGTGTCATACGGCCACTCAAGTTCTTCCTCATTCGCGGTTTCCGCTATTACCTCACGCATCGTCTTTGTGAGACTGCTTCGCAGTTTGTTGTCCCATCCAGCGTTCTCTCGGTCGTAAACAATGCATCTTCTGTGTTTGTAATCAAAAGGCACGTCTGCGATATTCGCCGCAATTATGATAGTGGGCACACCCAACGCGTCACAGATTCCCAATTCGTAATTTACATTTGGATTTCTATTTGTTACGTCAGCGACGACGACCCGCGCGGCCCAGATCCTCTTCCAAATATCTTTGATGATGGGTTTGATACTGTAAATTTCATCAGATCGGAGGGTGCCTAAATTGGCCTCAGCGGCGGCGGGTTTGATAATTTCTTGGTAATAAGAATCGAATGGATGTCCAAACGGCATCAATACGAAACACAACTTCTCATCCACATGCGGTCTGTACACCATCGTTTGGTTTCCTCCGGTTCAAATTCACCCTTCAATCAGCCATTCGGTCATTCATTTTGTTCGCTAATTTGCGCGATATTAACAACTTTATCTACCGAAAGCACGCTGCTGCACTCAGGGTGCATTCCATGCGGAGGCTCGTAACGTTAGAATTGGTACAGCGAAATGCGAAAGGTGGGGGTGTGCGGCGGAGACGTTGCCGATAACGGATTTTTTGAGGCATCCAGATGTGTATCGGCCTAGTGCCGGATGCGGGGGAACTGGATTGACTTCTCCACGCGGGGAGTATCCAATGGCGACGAAACGTGGTCACGTCTTACCTAATCGATTTACAGCTGAGGAGATGCACTTCATGAAGAGAATATTTCTATGCTGCGTGATTGGCTTTGTTTTGTTGGGCGGCGCTGTACGGTCGCTAGCCCAGAACGACGGCGCTACCGAGAAAGCGGTTGCTGCGCTGGAGCAACAGTGGCTGAAGTCGCAACAGACCAACAATCCGGACTTGATGGTTCCGCTGCTGGCCGAAAAGTTTGTGGCTACGGGCGCGGATGGGAAGGTCCTCAATAAAGAGCAGGAAGTGGCCGAAGCGAAGGCCACGAAGTATTCCAGCATGGAGTACGAAGACGTGAAGGTCACCGTGTTTGGCAACACCGCGATTGCTACGGGAGGCTCCAAGGCCACCGGCACCGGTCCTGACGGCAAGCCTGTAGATTCCCACGTGCGCTGGACCGACTCGTGGGTAAAAATGCCGAACGGCAAGTGGCAATGTGTGGCCAGCCATGTCTCCAGCATAAAAATGTAAATATCACGCCGCGTTCACAACGTTAAATTCCGCATGGCCGCCGTAGTTACGGCGGCCATTTTTATTTGTTGAGCGAAACCTGTGAGTCATTTAGAAAAATACAGATTGTTCTCGAACGGGCTCCAAAGAAGAGTCAAAAACCGCACCCTTGGACCCGAAGGGTGCGGCACCCAACGTCAACGGCAACCTTTAACCCAAGACCCACCCGCCACGGCGGGCAGGCCCTACAAGGCTAGGGTGGGGCACCCGCCGGTGTTTGACATCGCGCAATCGGGGACTGGCTGCCTTGAAATAATTCTACTTTTCAGATGCGGGGTGTTTCAGGGCGGCGTGGGCGGCTTTGCGAGTTAGGTTGGAGACGGGGACGGGTGCGAAGTTTTTTAGAGGGACTACTTTTGCTCCGGGGCTTTTGGGGAGGGTTTTGAATTCGGCGCGAAAGGGGAGCAGGGTGATGGCGCGATAGGTGACGGCGTGGCGGACTTTGTGCAGCGCCTCGAGTGGTGGCATGTTTTTAGCTTTAATGAAATTTTCGTGGAGATAAGCGCGCAATTCTTGCTCGGGATTTTTTGCGACAGCTACCATTGGGAAGTGCCACATGCCCGAGACGAGGGTGGAGATGTCGGCGGCGGTGGCTTTTCGGGAGTTGGATTTTGGTGGCGGGAGGAGGAGGCAGCGGCCGTCGCGATCGGTGAGGATGGCGGCGGCGAGCAGGACTTCTACCGTGGCGCGTTTTTTGCGTTTTTCCGGAATTAGATCCTGGATGCTTAACTGGCGCGCGCGACAGAATTTTTCTACCGGGCAGATGAGGCACTGCGGGGCGCGAGGTGTGCAGATGGTGGCGCCGAGCTCCATCATGGCCTGGTTCCAGTTGCCGGGAGATTCGTGGGCGAGCAGGGTGTCGGCGGTTTTTTGCAGCAGGGTCCAGGTGGATGTTTCGCGTAAGTCGCCGCGAATGGCGGCGAGGCGGGCGACTACCCGGGCGACGTTGCCGTCGAGGACGGCGTGTTTTTCTCCGAAGGCGATGCTGAGGATGGCGTTTGTCGTGTAGGCGCCGATGCCGGGGAGGGCGCGGATTTTTTCTGGCGCGGTTGGGAATGTGCCGGCGTGGTCGCGGACGATTTGCTGGGCTGCGGCTTGCATGTTGCGGGCGCGGGAGTAGTAGCCGAGTCCGGACCAGAGGCGGAGAACTTCGGATTCTTTTGCTTCGGCAAGGGCTTTTATGTCGGGGAAGGTGGCGCAGAATTTTTCGAAGTACGGGATGACCGCGGCTACGCGGGTTTGTTGCAGCATGATTTCCGAAATCCAGATGCGGTAGGGGTCGCGGTTGAGTCGCCAGGGAAGTTCGCGTTTGCTGATTTCGAACCAATGCAGGAGTTGTGACCGGAAGGCTTTGAGCTGCGAAGCGGTCAGAGAGAGGCCGGTTACCATGGAGTTGAGTATTTTCGCACAGGAGAATTCAACCAGTGCTTAGTATTGGTTTGCAGGGAGAAGAGAAGTAAAAGCGGGTATATATCTTCGACGCCAGCGGGATGAACTCGATCCGTGGAATGCGCTGACTACGGCGTGTGTCTGGTTGGATAGTTCGAGTTTTTAAGCTGCTTGCGTTGCTGCTTTTCGTAATTCTTCGCCGCTTTTTTCTGCTGCTTGTCGGCCTTTCGTTGGGCCTTTTGTTGAGCCCTCTCCTGTTTCTTCTGGTACTCGTAGAGGGCATTCTGTTTTTTTTGAGTGGATTTATCACTCTGGCGATCGTTTTTCGGGACGCTGGTGGATCTAGCTTCGATGGGCAGCGCCAACCCAGCGGTCAGCGTAATTACTAGCGTCAGGACAGCAATTCTTTTCATCGAACTTTCCTTTTTAGCTTCGAAGATGACGGCGTTTTACATATGTTAGCGCGTTCACAGCGCCACAGCGACCCGTTCTACGCGGACGGTGACTACTTGGCGGAGGCCGGTGGAGAGAATAAATCATCGAGGAAGATTACGTAGCTGGAGTGCCACACGGCGGCGGGGATGGAGCCGCGGGGTTGGCTGGTGACGATAATTTTGAAGAGCTCGGGGGAGCTGGCGAGGTCGGTGATTAATTTGTGTTGGGGATCGGGCGGGAGCGGGTTGGCCATCGCGAGGTGGCGCAAGATCAGGAAGACGATTTCTTCGGCGGGCGCTAGCCGGGTTTCGACTTCGGCGCTGCGAAATTGGAGCAGCGCGTTGCGTTCATAGAAATGCCAGGTAAGCGCGGCGCAGAGAGTTACGGCGCGCTCGAAACGTTCCGCAGCGGTTTGCGCGGTGGGGGTGCTCTCCGCTTTGAGCGCCGAGCTGATGTGCGGGTCGAGCACCAGCAGCACTCGGCAATCGTCTTCGCGGGTAAATTCGCGGACCATCAGGGAGCCGGAGCGCGCGGATGCTTTCCAGTGCACATGGCGCACGCTGTCATTGGCGACGTAACCGCGCAGCGCGTACAAATCCTGGCCGCGTCCCTTGGACAGACTTTCCAGCGCACCGTGCAGGCCGGGCAAAATCTCCACAAATTCTTCTGAAGGCGCGACGGAGGGATAGACGATGGCTTCGGTCATCATATCCATGCGGCGGGATTTTTGCAGAAATCCAAACGGGAAGCGCGTGACGATGCGAAAAGTGTCCTGGCGGTGGACGCCGCGGCGAGTGAAGGTCATCGGGACGGTTTGCTGCACGCGGTCACGTTTGGGTACATACGGGAAATAAACGGGCGTTTCGAGCATGGCCGGCGCGGGCGCGTCTTTTGGTTTTACGGCTTCGACGCGCAGGGAAAAACTTGGGAGCGTGTGCTTGTCGTTCTGCAACTCGATGGTGGCGCGCACCGGTTGGCCGGCGAAAATATGTTCCGGGAGATTGAGGCGCAGCTCCACGCCGGAGAGCGTGATGGAGGAAAGAATTCCGGACATGAGGATAATGGCGATCAGGCAGGCGAGTACGAGGAAAAGAAGATTGTTGCCGGTGTTCAGCGCGGCGAGCGCGACGAGCAGGATGCCGCCGAAATAAATCCAGCCGGCGCGGGAGACGCGGTACTCCATTTTGTAGCCGATCCAGCGAAGTGGCGTGCGGCGAGCGAGGACGGGCACGAGGGTTATAGCGACCCAGGCGGCGACTGCGAGTGCGGCTAATGCGGAAGTGCCGGCGAGGAGGACGTTGCCGAGTTCGGCGGCGGCGCCGGAGTAGAGGGCGAGCAGCAGCGCGACGGTGAGCGCGGCGATGGCGAGGAGGAACGTGCGAACTGCGGAGCGTTCGGAGTGGGCGGTGCGGGCCCAGAGGCGGCGGATGGTGTAGCGGCTAGCGCTCATGGCGTGATTGGGTGGCGATCGGCGACATGGAATACGAAAGCAGGTTCCCCACCCGCCTGGTAAAAGCGGCGGGTTCGGAATGACATGCTTTGGCTTTTACGGGGAAGTATTATCTTGCGAGGAAATGTTGACGATGTCATGGGTTGGCGCTGGGCAATCATGGACGAACCAGTCCGGTGGAGCGAGGCTCCATAAATTTCGTGGCGGCGCGAAATCTTCACAGGGGAACGGGTACGGACTCGACGATGTCGCGCAGGACGGATTCGGTGGTCTCTGATTTTTTCTGCAGCGAAGCGTGGCGCGAGCTGGCGACTACGCGATGGGAAAAAACCGGGACGGCGAGTTGTTTGAAATCGTCGGGAAGGCAGTAGTCGCGGCCATCGAGAAAGGCGCGGGCCTGGGCGGCGCGTTGCAGCATCAAGGTGCCGCGGGGGCTTACTCCCAGGGCGAGCAATTCCGAGGTGCGCGTGCGATTGACGATGTCGAGAGCGTAGTCGTGCAGGCTGGAGTCTACTTTTATTTGCGCCACGGAGTCTTGCATAGCGAGAACTTCGCTGACATCGGCGATGGGTTCGAGTGAGCCGAGCAAGTCTTCGCGCAGGGAGCCGACGCGCTTGCGCAGAATTTCGCGTTCGGTTTCCGGCGAAGGGTAGCCCATTTTAATGCGCATCAGAAAACGATCGAGCTGAGATTCCGGCAGCGGATAGGTACCGTGATGTTCCACGGGGTTTTGCGTGGCGATGACTAGAAACGGCTGCGGCAGCGCCATGGTTTTGCCGTCAATGCTAACCTGCGCTTCGTTCATGGCTTCCAGCAGCGCGGATTGTGTGCGCGGGGTGGTGCGATTGATTTCATCAGCGAGCACCACGTTGGCGAAAATGGGGCCGGAGCGAAATTCGAATTCGCGCGCTTCGGGATTGTAGACGCTGACGCCGAGCACGTCGCTGGGCAGCAAATCCGAAGTGAACTGGATGCGCTGAAATGTGCAGTGAAACGATTTGGCGAGCGCCTGCGCGAGAGTAGTTTTGCCTACGCCGGGGACGTCCTCGATGAGCAGGTGGCCACGCGCCAGCAGGGTAATGAGCGAAAGTTGAATGGCTTCTTCTTTGCCATAAATCGCGCGCGCGATACTGCGCTGGAGTTGCGCGACGATCTGAGAGGTGGCGGTCGGCATTGGTTGAAAACCTGGGCCCTTCCTGCTACAAATAGACCACTGCGTTTGCTGCGGGCGATTAGCTCAGTTGGTTAGAGCGCTCCCCTCACACGGGAGAGGTCAAAGGTTCGAGTCCTTTATCGCCCACCATTTTCTGCTTCCTTCGCTATTCTAACGAAAAAGTATTGGGTGTAATTTTCTGGTTAGCCCGGAGTTTCTAAGTTTGAGCCTAGCCCGGCTGGAAGTGTCGTATAAATAACGGATGAACATTTTTTTGCGTACGGTGGAATTCCTGGCGCTGGGGTTATGGCTAGGCGCGGACGTGTTTTTGAGTTTTGTGGTGGCGCCGGGCGCTTTTCACGTGCTGGGGAGCCGCGATCAGGCTGGCTTAATGGTGGGATTTGCGCTGACGCGCATGCATTGGGGCGGAATTATTTGTGGAGTGATTTTTCTGCTGACGCGCGCGGCGCGAGTGCGTTGGTTTTCGGCGCTTGGATCACCTGCGGCGCTGTGCGTGGTGGTGATGATGGCGGCGACACTGGTGTCGCAATTTACGGTGAGCCCGAGGATGGCGGAGTTGCGGGTGCAGATGGGATCCATTCAGGCTGCTGCGGCGGATAGTCCGTTGCTCGCGGAGTTTTCGCGGCTGCATACGATGTCGGTGTCGCTGGAGAGTGTGGTTTTGATTGCGGGAGTTACCGCGATGTTCCTGATGGTCCGGAAATTTGCGCGATTGCAATAGGATTCGGAATTTGTGCTGTTGAACGGTCGTCCAAGCCACTATCAAAAGTTAAGACCCACCCTATAAACCGAGGGTGGGGCACCCGCTGCCTGAATCGTTACTCTTCTTTGATTTTGGCGCGGCGCTATTCAGGCGTTTCCTTTTTGCTACGGCTTTGCTGATTTTTTTGGTGGTTTTGTAGCCGGCGCGTTCGAAGGCGCGCCACATGTACCAGCTGGCGACGGTGCGGTAGGGGCGCCAGCGTTCGCCGAAGGCGAGGAGTTCTTTGGGCTTGGGCATGCGGTTTTTTCCGTAGGTCACGGACCAACCTTTTTTTACCGCCAGGTCGTGGATGGGCAGGACGTCGGGTCGGCCCAGGCGGAAGATC